>JAYEHL010000191.1:0-8056 GCA_034659515.1 Chloroflexota bacterium
CTCGTATATTTATGCCCCCCCCCCCCGCATTTGCCCCCTCATCCACCGCGATGTTATACTCTATGATACTCAATCACCATCCTGAAAAAACCGAGGGGAGACTTCATGAACAGGCGGGACGGACGAGCCAACAACCAGATGCGCCCGGTCAAGATAACAACCGGCTTCCAGCCCTACGCAGACGGCTCGGCGCTTATCACACTGGGCAACACAAAGGTTATTTGCGCCGTCGGGCTTGAGGAGCGCGTGCCCGCCTTCCTCAAGGGCGAGGGCCGGGGCTGGATCACCGCCGAGTACGGCATGCTCCCCAGATCGACGAATACGAGGATATCGCGCGAGGACAGCCTCAGGGGCGGGCGCACGCGCGAGATACAGAGGCTCATCGGGCGCTCGCTGCGGGCGGTCGTCGACCTGGACGCGCTGGGCGAGCGCATGCTAATGGTGGACTGCGACGTGCTGCAGGCCGACGGCGGCACCAGGACGGCCGCGATCACCGGCTCATACGTCGCGCTGGTGCAGGCGATCAACACCCTGAAAGCGAAAGAGATAATCTCATCGAACCCGATAAAGAGCGCCGTGGCCGCCACCAGCGTGGGCGTGGTCGCCGGGGAGGAGCTGCTCGACCTGTGCTACGACGAGGACTCGTGGGCCGAGGTCGATTTCAACGTGGTCATGACCGGCGAGGGCAAGTTCGTGGAGGTGCAGGGCACGGCGGAGGAAAACCCCTTCAGCAAGCAGACCATCGACACGCTGTTATCAATGGCGGAAGAAGGTATCCGGCGCCTGTTCGCGGTACAAAAAGAAGCGTTGGACAGCCTCAAGGGGTGAACCGTGGCTGAAGGCGCGCTCGCCGGATTGCTGGTGCTGGACCTCTCTCAAAATATCTCGGGCCCCTATTGTACAAAACTGCTCGCCGACTACGGCGCAACCGTCATCAAGATCGAAAAACCCATAATCGGAGACGACAGCCGGCACGCCGGGCCTTTCCCACCCCCACCAAATGCAATCCCCCATAGTCCTTCCGCGGAAGGATTAGGAGGATTTTGTAGGGGCGAATCTCGTATTCGCCCTGGCGGTTGTTCTGAATCTGGTTCGGGCGATCACAAGGATCGCCCCTACAGGGACACCGTCAATCCCGCCAATATCGACGGCCTCTTCCTGCACCTCAACACCGGCAAGAAGAGCATCACCCTCGACATCGATGATAAGGTTGGCCGCGACATCTTCAAGCGATTAGCTAAGCAGGCCGACATCGTCGTCGAGAACTCCAAGCCGGGGACGATGAAGAAGCTCGGAATCGACCACGCGGCACTGAGTAAACTTAAATCCGACATCATAATGGCTTCGATCTCCTATTTCGGGCAGACCGGGCCCTGCCGCGACTGGAGCGGCTGCGACCTGGTAGCACAGGCCGCGGGCGGACTCATTCACCTCACCGGCGAGCCGGGGCGCGAGCCGCTGAAACTGCCGCTGTCGCAGGCCGAGTACCAGGCCGGGCTCAACGCCGCCGTCGCCGTGCTGTGCGCCGTATTCCATCGCGACGCGTGCGGCGAGGGACAGCACATCGACGTGTCCGTGCAGGAGGCCGTGGCCTCGATACTTGAGGGGGCGGTGAGCACGTACGAGTACAGCGGACACGTGATGCAGCGTATCGGGCCGCGCCACCAGCAGAAATGCCCCTCGACGATAATGAGTACCGCCGACGGTTACGTCCACCTGCAATCCGGCGCGTACTGGGACCACTTCGCCACCCTGGTCGAGGCGCCGCAGCTCACGGAGCCGCCTCTGAACTCGATACTGCGCTACCGTCACACCGACGAGGTGGAGGCCGCAATACGGCCGTGGGTCGAGAGCCACTCGACGAAAGAGGTGTTCGACGCGTGCTGCGACTGGCGCATCCCCTGCGGCATGGTGCTCGGCGTCGAGGAGTTGGAGGGCGACCCGCAGTATGAGGCGAGGAGCTATTTCCGCGAGATCGACCACCCGGAAGCAGGCCGACTGAAATACCCCGGAGCGCCGTTCAAAATGAGTGAGACGCCAGCCGACATCAATCGAGCTCCGCTCCTCGGCGAGCATAACGACGAGATATTCATCGACATGCTGGGAATGAGCCGCGACGAGATCGGCGGATTGAAGGAGCGCAATGTCATCTGATAGCGGGCGGGCGCTGGACGGCGTGCGCGTCATCGACCTGTCGCAGATATACGCCGGGCCGTACGCGACGAAACTGCTGGCCGACATGGGCGCGGAGGTCATCCGCGTCGAGTGCGCCCAGCGTTCCGGCAGGGGCGGCGCGCTGCCGCCGATGAAGCCCGGCGGCGCATTCGGCGCGTCCTTCCCGGACGGCGACACCGGCGAGCGCTCCTACAACCGCTTCGCCTACTACAACGAGGTCAACCGCAACAAACTGGCGGTCACCATCGATTTGTCCAAGCCGTCCGGCGTCGATGTTTTCAAAAAGCTCGTGGCGATCAGCGATATCATCGTCGAGAACTTCACGCCGCGGGTGATGGCCAACTTCGGCCTCGACTACGAGGCGCTGCGCGCGGAGAACCCGCGCATCATCATGGTATCGATATCGGGCTACGGGCGCAGCGGCCCCTGCCGCGACTGCGCGGCCTACGGCGAGAGCATCGAGGCCATGAGCGGACTATCGAAGCTCATCGCTTACCCGGACGGCGCGCCGCTCAAGCCCGGCGTGGCCTACGCCGACGCCGCCGCGGGGCTGCACGCCGCCTTCGCTATCTTAGCGGCGCTGCGTTATCGACAACACAAAGGCGTCGGCCAGCATATCGACCTGTCCATGCGCGAGTCACTCACGTCCCTGCTCGGCGAGGCGATAATGGACTGTTCGATGAACAATCGACCGCCGCAGCCGATCGGCAACGGCCACCCGCGGATAGCGCCGCACGGCTGCTACCGCACCAAAGGCGACGACGAGTGGATAGCTATTTCGATAACGAGCGACGGGGAATGGAACGCACTGCGCCGCGCCATGGGCGACCCGGAGTGGAGCCGCGACAGCAGGTTCGACACGAACGAAGGCAGGCTGGCACACCGCGACGAGATCGACGGACTGATCCAGGAGTGGACAGCTAATTACGACCACATTGAACTGGCGGATATGTTACAATCGTACAACATCAGGGCGGGCGCAGTGCTGGACGCGGCGGAGCTGGCGCGCGACCCGCACCTTAATGAGCGCGGCTTCCTCGAGGAGGCGGCCCACCCGGAGGCGGGGAGGCACGTCATGCCGGGCGTATCGTGGAGAATGAGCCGCACGCCGGGGCGCATCGAGAGGCCCGCGCCGTGCTTCGGAGAGCACAATCGATATGTCTTCGGCGAGCTGCTCGGCATGAGCGACGCGGAGATCGAGCGATTGGCGCGGGAGGGCGTAACGGCGGAGGCCCCGCTGCCGTATACTGAGATATGATGGAAGAGTATCTGCCGGAAGAGATACAACCGCAAGAGACCCCTTGGAACACGGGCGACGTGGGCAAGGGTATTCTCCTGACGATCGTCGTGACGATCGTCATCCTCGGACTCATAGTGGCGTTCTTGGCTCTCCTAGTGGTGTCCGGCTCGGAATGGGTGCTCGATGAGTGGTTCATCCTGCTCATCTCCGGCATCCCGCTGTACGCCGCCATGGTGTTCGCGGTGTGGCTATTCAGCGTGCGCAAGTACCGGTGCGGATGGCGCCCGTTGGGCTTCGGCCTCATCGACGCCAAAGGAATGGCGCTCGGCGCGACGGTGGTGCTAGCCTGTCTCGCCATCGGCGTCCTGTACGATCTACTCCTTAAAGGTATCGGGGTCGAGTCGCCTTCAGCTCTATCCCCTGATTTCGTCGGTACGTGGTACAACTGGGCGATGATCGGGGTCTTCGCCGTAGTGGTAGCGCCCCTCGCCGAGGAGACTTTCTTCCGCGGCTTCATATTCCAGGGGCTTAGAAAGCGCTTTGGCTACGGATGGGGGGTATTCATCAGCGCGCTGCTGTTCTCACTGGCGCACCTTCAGCCCGGGGCGCTGGTGCCGATATTCTTCCTCGGATTGATGCTTGCGTGGCTGTACGCAAAGACGAAATCGATATGGCCGTGCATCTTCGCCCACTTCGTCTATAATTCACTTGCTCTGACTTTTATGATAATATCATATTAGCCTTAAATCCCTTTCCGATATTTTTCTCAGAGGTCATAATCGATGAAATGTCACGGTATTCGCGGCGCTACCACGATAGACGCCAACACTAAAGAGCTTATATTCAAGGCGACGAAGGAGCTCCTCAACGAAATGATACGAGCCAACGCGGTCGATCTTGACGATATGGCGTGCATCCTGTTCACCACCACCGGTGACCTCAACGCGGCGTTTCCCGCAGCCGCTGCCCGCGAGATAGGACTCGACAATGTGCCACTCATGTGCAGCCGGGAGATAGACGTGCCTGACAGCCTTAAATCATGCCTGCGCATTTTGATCCTGTTCAACACCGATAAGGCGGCAAGCGATATAAAGCACATCTACACCGGAGGCGCAACCGCGTTGAGGGTCAACAACATCGGCAGCGAAACGAGCCCGGAGGTATAAACGAATGTTCATTCTAATGCGGCAGGGACACTCGGACAAGGAAGTCGTCGATATTCTCGAACGACTCAGTCAAATGGGGTTCACCGGACACGTCTCCCAGGGCGTGGAGCGCACGGTTATCGGCATCGTGGGGCAGACATATCCCGAGATTAAGGAGACGGTGGAGACATGGCACGGCGTCGACGAGGTCGTGCCGATAAGCAAACCATTCAAACTATCGAGCCGGGAGTTCAAACCGGTGGATACCACCTTCAAGGTAGGTGGGGTGTCGATAGGTGGCAAGACGCTGGCCGTAATAGCCGGCCCGTGCGCCGTCGAGGATGAAGCGCAGCTCATGTCGATCGCCCGGGCGGTAAAGGCGGCAGGGGCCAATATACTGCGCGGCGGGGCATTCAAGCCTTCGACCTCGCCCTACGGCTTTCGCGGCCTGGGCGAGCGCGGGCTCAAGCTGCTGGCGCAGGCGCGCGAAGAGACCGGCATGCCGGTCATAACCGAGGTGATGAGCCCCGAGGATGTCGACCTCGTCTCGGAGCACGCCGACATACTACAGGTGGGCGCGCGCAACATGCAGAACTTCTTCCTGCTCGACGAGGTGGGCAGGAGCAAGAAGCCGGTGATGCTCAAACGCGGACTGGCGGCGACCATACAGGAGTGGCTGCTCTCCGCCGAGTACATCCTATCGCAGGGAAACAACAAGGTCATCCTTTGCGCCAGGGGCATCAGGACATTCGAGACCTACACCCGCAACACCATGGACATCGACTCCATACCGATAATCAAAAAACTCACCCACCTGCCGATCATAGCCGACCCCAGCCACGGCACTGGCAAGTGGTACCTGGTAACGCCGATGGCGCTTGCATCCGTGGCCGCGGGAGCCGACGGCCTGATGGTCGAAGTCCACCCCACCCCCGACACCGCCCTCAAGGACGGGGCGCAATCGCTCACATTCGAGAACTTCAACCGTCTCATGGCGCATGTTACACCGGTGGCCTCGGCAGTCGGAAGGAAGCTGTCCGAAAATAAATAGAACGGTTTTATATAAATCATGCTTATAGAAGAGGAACTTTCCAGAGTATCTCCGAAGCGCGAAACAGCGCTCACCATCGGTGTCTTCGATGGGGTTCACCTGGGACATCAGCTTCTCATAAATAAGGTCAAGGAGAAGGCCGCCGCAGATAATCTGGAGAGCGGCGTGGTGACATTCCTGCACCACCCGCGACTGGTGCTCGGGCGACAGAGTCAAATCACATTCATAACCAGCATAGAGGAGCGCATCCAGATGCTGAAAGCCCTCGGGCTTGACCACGTGATAGCGCTGTCGTTCACCACCAACCTCTCACACCTCGGCGCACGCGATTTCATAACATCGATAAGCCGTCACCTCAAGCTGCGTGAGCTTGTGATCGGCCCTGATTTCGCCCTCGGCAAGGAGCGGGAAGGGAATGCCGAGGCCCTTCGATCTCTGGGAGACGATCTCGGGTTCCAAGTGGAGGTGGTCCCCCCACTGTTATATCAGGGAGAGATCGTCAGCAGCACGGCCATCCGCGGGGCGCTGGCGAGGGGTGAGATCAGCAAGATGAACAAGTTCCTGGGGCGTCGCTTCACACTGAACGGACAGGTTGAGCACGGCGACTCGCGCGGCAAAACGCTGGGATACCCGACAGCGAACCTCATACCCGTCGAGGACCAGGCCCTGCCCGCCGACGGGGTGTACGCCGCCTACGCCGTATTGGACGACGCATCTTACAACGCCGTGCTGAACATCGGCGTGCGACCGACCTTCAGGGGCGAACATCGCCTGATCGAGGTTCACCTCCTGAATTTCGACGGCGACATCTACGGCCAGGAACTCAAGATCGAGCTGGTGGACCGGCTTCGTGATGAGATGAAGTTCCCCGGCCCGGATGAACTGAAGGCCCAGCTGATCAAGGATGTGGATCTGGCCAAGGTATTGCTGGAACGGTCCAAAACAGCTATATAGAGGTGCCCTTCCATGATATTGAGGCATATGGAAGGGCCGGGGTTCCAGGGGTGTCCCCATGTGTCATCATACGGCTTGACCGGATGATCCAGACGTAGGGGCGAGGTCGCCTCGCCCTTTCTGGATTGCCCGATCAAGTCGGGCAATGACAGTATCAGATACGGGGGATACAGGGGGTTGATAGGTAATCGATTATGGAACATGTAAGAAAACCGACTAAAGAAGAACAGAAGCGCCTTCTCGAACGGGGCGTTACCGATATCATCGTGAGGGAGGAGCTGGTGAGGCACCTCGAATCCGGGCGCAAGCTGCGCCTCAAGCAGGGCTTCGACCCCAGCCGCCCCGACATCCACCTCGGCCACGTCGTCGGGCTGCGCAAGCTGCGTCAGTTTCAAGAATTGGGGCATCAGGTCATCCTCATCGTCGGCGACTGGACGGCGCAGATCGGCGATCCCAGCGGCCAGTCGGTGATGCGCCCCATGCTCACCGCCGAAGAGGTACGCGCCAATGCTGAGACCTACATGAAGCAGTTCTTCAAGGTCATCGACAGGGAGAAGACGCAGGTGGTGTGGCAGAGCGAGTGGTTCGGCAAGTTCACGCTGGCCGACGTTATCAAGCTCACCAGCAAGTTCACCGTAGCCCAGATGCTGCAACGCGACGACTTCGCCAAGCGCTACGCCGATAACAAGCCCATCGCCATCACCGAGTTCCTGTACCCGCTGCTACAGGCATACGATTCCATCATGATCGAGTCCGACGTCGAGTTCGGCGGCACAGACCAGATGTTCAACTGTCTGGTGGGCCGCGAGCTGCAGGGGATAGAGGGGCAGGTGCCGCAGCAGGTGTTCCTCATGCCGCTGCTGGTGGGCACCGACGGCAGCATGAAGATGTCCAAGAGCCTCGATAACTACATCGCAGTCGACGAGAACCCCAACGACATGTACGGCAAGGTGATGAGCATCCCCGACAGCATAATCATCAATTATTTCGAACTGCTGACCGACGTGCCCGATGGCGAGATCGACGAGTACCGCGCCGCGCTTGAGAGCGGCAAGGTAAATCCGATGGAGCTGAAGAAGCGCCTCGCCCGCGAGATCGTGACCGAGTTCCACGATACGCAGGCCGCCGCCGACGCCGGGGCCCATTTCGAGAGGACGGTGCAGAAAAAAGAATTGCCGGACGAGATACCGGAGTTCTGTACGTCAATAGGACCCGATCCGATTTTAGCATCGAGCCTGATCGTATCGGCAGGCCTAGCCGAAAGCCGCAGTGAAGCGAAACGGCTGCTATCTCAGGGCGCAGTCGAGATAGATGGCGAGAAGGTGAGCACCGAGACCGTATCGATCAAAGATGGCAGCGTCATCAAAGTTGGCAAGCGCCGTTTCGTGAAGATTGTCGACGCGGATAAATAATCGAGGGCGTGCTGCGGAGATTCAAGAAGGCGACTGAGCCGCTGTCCACTGGAGATGATGTTAGGCGCAGAGTAACTGT
>JAYEHL010000192.1:0-7962 GCA_034659515.1 Chloroflexota bacterium
CCATCCTATTCTTTGCCATCGTGTGGTTACCTCCTGAAAGTTTTTTTGTTGCTCTTTCAAGAAACCATACGGTGGCTATCTTTTTCAACCCTCACCAGAATTTACACCACACCCCGGGATTCTACCACTTTTATCAATCGTGACAGCATCACGAAGCCTGAATCCGAATGCAGCCGTAAGGCTTGACAGAGGGGCATGCGGTGGGGTATACGTGATTAACCGCTATATCCCGACGGAGGTAATCCGATATGCTAAAAGAATACGATCTCACCGGCAAGGTTGCGATAGTCACCGGCGCGGCGAAAGGCATAGGCAAAGGAATAGCCCTGACTCTGGCCGATGCCGGAGCCGACATCGCGGCAGCCGATGTCGATGCCGAGGGCCTTAAAAGCCTGTCCGATGATATAAACTCGATGGGGCGGCGGTGTCTGGCGATCACTACCGACGTCACGGATGAGGCGCAGGTGCGTAAAATGGTCGATGAAGCCACATCGAAGTTGGGCCCGATCGACATACTTGTGAATAATGCCGGCAAAGGCAACCGCCGCGTGGTGGTGCCGCTGGAGAATCAAAACATCAAGCCGATGACCGATGAGGACTGGGAATCGGTGATGAATCTGAACGTGAAAGCGATCCTGCACTGCGTTCGTGCGGTGGGGCCGCAGATGATCGAGCGGCGCAGGGGCAAGATAATAATCATCATCTCCGCCGTCGCGGTAGCCTCGTTCGACTACAATAGCCTGTACTGCATCAGCAAGGCGGCCGCCGCCAGGTTCGTGCAGACGCTGGCGCGGGAGTGGGCGCCGTACAACATAAACGTGAACGGCATCGGGCCCAGCTGGACGATGACCGAGGCCGCCCAGATGATGCTGGAGTACAAGGGCGAGGAGTACGTCAAGAAAGAAATGGAGAGGATGCCGCTGGGACGGGCCGCCCAGCCGCGTGAGATAGGGCTGCTGGCGGTGTACCTCGCCTCGGAGGCGTCGGACATGGTCACCGGCCAGAACATATTCATCGATGGCGGTCTTACCGGCGCGGTATGAGATAAAAGCCGCATACAAGAGACCGACGGTCGTCCAGAATTACAAAAGTTTATGCAACCTCTCACAATTTACAACGTGCGTAAACGAGATCGATAAGGAGGAGCAAAAATGGGCAATACTAACGAAAATTTAAAAGAGGCGTTCGCCGGCGAGAGCCAGGCAAACCGCAAATACCTGTTCTTCGCGGACAAGGCGGATCAAGAGGGATACAGGCATGTGGCGCGGCTGTTCCGCGCCGCGGCTGCCGCTGAGACCGTGCACGCTAAAAATCATCTAAGGGAACTTCAGGGTATTGGCTCCACAGCCGATAATCTGAAGGCGGCGGTCGGCGGAGAGTTGTACGAGTTCACCGAGATGTACCCGCAGTTCATAGGGCAGGCGGAGGCCGAGGGAGAGGCTAAAGCAAAGAACAGCTTCGACATGGCTAACAGGGTGGAGCAGGTACATCACGGCCTGTTCGAAGCCGCCCTCGCAGCGATTGAGGAGGAAAAGGGCAAGGACGGAGAACCTTTCCACGTATGCAGGGTCTGCGGTTACACCGTTGAGGGAGAGGCCCCGGATAAGTGCCCCGTCTGCGGCGCAACGAAGAAGGCCTTCGATCCGGTCGAATGAGATAATTCATAAAATCCCCCACGACAGCGACGTCGAGAAACGCCGTAGAGAGGAGTGAGAGATGAGGATCTGTTTGGTAGCGGTAGGACAATCGGTCCCGGGGTTCAACGAGATACTGTTCGATGTGATAAAGAATGGGTCCATGAAGGCGCTGAGGTCGGACACCGAGGTGGTTATGCGGCCGCTCAAAGTGGGGCTGGCCGACCCAAAGGACTTCGTCAATCATTACTACTCCTTCCTCAACTCCACAAGCATAGTTGAGACCATCATCGAAGCCGAGCGCGAGGGCTACGATGCGGCGGTTCTCGGCTGCTTCGGCGACACCGGCGTGGAGCAGGCACGGGCGGCCGTCGATATTCCGGTCATCGGGCCGGCGGAATCGACGATGATGCTCGCCTGCCAGATGGGACGCAGGTTCGGCATCGTCTGCGCCAACATGCCGGGGCTCCCGGCCGACCACTGGGAGCAGGTGCGCTACCACGGGCTGACCGAGCGCTTGATACCGGACGGCATAAGGCCCGATATACACGACTTCGCCGACACGTGGAGCAAGAGCTTTGCAGACGCGCATTTCGCCGCAGACGGCGTAGCCGAGCGCGCCCGTGAGATGGTGGCCGATGGAGCGGACGTAGTCATCATCGGGTGCTGCGGCATCGGGCCGTTCTGCAGCCAGGCCGGTCTGCATAGCATACGGGTCGACGATAGGAACATCCCGATCCTCGATGCGCAACTCATCGCGCTCAAGACCGCGGAGATGGCGGTTGACCTGAAGAGCGGTGCGAGTATCCCTTTCACCAGCCTGCCGCGTCCTTCGGTAGAAGATATGAACCGTGTTAGGGATAGATTCGGCCTGCCGGGGATATAAGATCGAATGATTATCGACTGCATTCAACGCTCGGGCTATTGATTCACGATAAACGCTTGAGATATTATTGAACATAGTATGGCAGAGGAGAAAGGTTGTTGAACGATATACGACGTCAAAGGCCGGATAAAGTAGAACACTATCTGAATAGAGCGAAGGTAGCCGCGGAGAGGAGCACCTGCCTGAGAAGGAAGGTGGGGGCGGTAATCATCAAGAACGATGCTGAGGTCTCCTCCGGCTATGTGGGATCGCCGCGCAACACGGAGAACTGCATTGACCTGGGCACCTGTATCCGCATCGAGATGGGGACGCCATCGGGCGAGCGATATGAATTGTGCCGCAGCGTCCACGCCGAGCAGAACGCTATCATAAACGCGGCGCGTACCGGCGCCAACGTGATGGACGGCGAGATGTACATCTCCAGCGAGATCATCGGTAGCGGATACAGCGAGAGCACCAAGAAGATGTCGCAGACCAACAGGCCTTGCGCCCTCTGTATGAAGGAGATCATCAACGCCGGCCTGACAAAAGTGTACATGCGGGACGAGCTCAGCGGCGAAGTCAAGAGCTACTCTATGCCGCAGCTCAAGCGTATACTCGAATCTGAGTTCAAGCGGCTGGGCAAACGCCCGAAGTCGAAATAACGGACGACGAAGCTTGTCGATTGTATTGCAAATACAAAGAGGCACGAATCGGAATTCGTGCCTCTTACTTTCAAGGGCAGCTATGAAAGCTACTATTTATTCGACGATTGTGGTTCCCTGCAAAGCGGCGGAACCATGAATTGACAGTATATGACGGGTCATCATTTGCACGCAGTCGCGAACGCGCTCCTGGATACGAGCGGCCTGAGCCTCATCTATGGCACCGTTTTCGACCGCCAGTTGCAGCCTGGTCTCAACAGTCTCCATGAAGCATTCCGCTATCCTGAGATGTAGCTGCGCTCGATTCTCACTCTTTATCTGACAGTCCCCCGTGCAATCCTGAGCCTGGGCCTGAACACGATTCTGTTGCTGGGCACCAACCTGTGCCTGCGTCTGAGCTCCCGATCCGTTCTGGCATACCTGGGCGTTGGCCTCAACCCTTAGCTGTAACTGCGCCTGAAGCTGCAACTGGCATTGCTGTCCCGATTCGTTGCCGCCCGGCGAATCTGCATAGGCTACGGCCGTGAGACCGATTATAGCGAGAATGGCTATCAGCATCGCTGTTCCCATTATCTTCATATAAGTAACCATTGCGCACCTCCTGCTCCATGTTCAACTTATATAACGAAACAGCAAGCGAAATGTTACAGAGCTCACGGAAACACTGCATAAAAAAGCTGGCGATTTGCTCGCCAGCTTTCGTGTCATAGCTATACATATTCGAAAAAAGGTCAACGATACCTACCCGGCTTTACATCGGGCTTACGCCGCGAGTCGACGATCCACCACACGCACACGCCGACCAAGCCGACGCCCGAGGCTATCATCATGTACATCGCCTCATTCCCTATTTCATCAGCTACCCCTGCGCCGACGTTTACCGCCAGCTCGCTGCCCTTCTCGATCATGACCGCCTGGACACCCTCGTGCTCCCACGTATCCGGCATTACGTTGCCCAACTTATCCTCGCCATACTGTGACCACCCCACCATCGCCCCCAGGAAGATGGCAAGCGATATGAGGAACAGTATCACCAGCGGCCCGGCGAGACGGGTCTTCCAGCCGCGCCCGCCGAGGAAGCCGATGCCGATGAGGATGAGGAGCGGCGTCACCCACAGCGCCCATAGCCATGTCCTGCCGACATCGATCCAGTGGCGGGCGTCATCGAAAGTCTCAGCGTCCTGCGGGTTATCGAACATCGCATCGCGTAGGCCGTCCTGAGTCACCGTGTAGCCGTCACGAATGTAACTACGAGCGTCGTCGAGTTGCTGCTCGGCGTCATCGCCCAGCTCATTGCGCACATCGACATCGGTGAAGCTCCAGCCTTCGCCGATCCATTCACGCGCATCGCTCAGGTACTCTTCGTTGCCCGGCCCGAGCATGGCGAGCAGCAACTCATCGGTCACCACATCCTGGAGCGGCACGTTGATGATGAAATGATTCTGATCGCCGGTGAGATACGGAATGATCTCATCGATGGCGATCTCAAGCTGCGTCACCAGCCAGGGCAGCGTGACCGCATCCCTTAGCTCATCCTCGACGTCCTGCTGCGTTATATCGACGTCCGGCGGCAGGTCCGACAGGTTCTGGTACAACTGCTCCGCTATGTAGGCCATCAAATCATCGTATAAATCGGCGAACGCGGCGCTATCCAGTATCTGGTCCTTTATCGCCTCGCCTGCATCTTCGACCCGATCCTTCACCACCAGCGTATAGCTGAAACCGGCAGTGTCATCGACGAAGTAAGGTACGACGATACGCGTTGCTGCCTCGAACTGCGCCTGAAGCCACCACGCGGGCAGAACCTGCTCGGCGGCGGCAAGAATTTCGTCCTCGAAGTTGGCTATGTCGATGGGAGCGTCCGAGGTTTCACCAGTGTCGATCTCATCGAGCGCCGTCGGCAATACGGCATCGTAGATGTAATTATACATGTCCGCCTCGACCATCTGGCCATTGTAGAACTCCGGATTGCCGGCCGTATTGTTAACCGAGGTTACCGCCACCGCCGCGACGATTAACACTATGAATATCAGTATCAGGGGCAAGGTCATTACTCTTCTAAACCATATCATGACACATACCACCTCCTGCTTATACTCGTTGCGCGGTTAGTTGTGACGACCATCTCCGCTATAATAAACCGCGATTTCATTCCCAAAACAGGCGCGAACTCCATGCGCTCAAGCAGCTAGAAAGACCTCTGGCATTTCGGGCATACGAAATGAGACAAAAACCAGTGGCTATCGGTCCTTGTATAGTCCGGAATAAGCTCCAGCAGTATTTCTTCCTCACAGTGGGGACAAGTGAACAATTTCGTCAGACCGATATCCGTCTGCAACTTCGCCGCCTCCGCCCGCCCTTCCTTCACGGACAGTTTGTACGAAGTAACGCCCTTCCTCATCTCAGCCTGGGTGAACAGTGCGCGAACCTTTGACAATATTTCCCGAGGCGTAAAGAACCCTTTTACCAGATAATCGTTCGCCCCCAGTTCAAGGCCTTTTCGAATGTCCCCCTGTTCCCCCAACGCCGTCATGACAATAACGGGGATATCCCTTGTCTCAGCATCATCACGGACGTACTTCAACACTTCGAATCCATGAAGCCCCGGCAAGACTAAGTCCAATAAAACCAGGGACGGTTTCTCCGACTTCACTAGATCCCACCCGGCCTCCCCGTCTTCGGCCACCAGCACGTTGTACCCCGCTGTATCGAGCATATCGCGGTAAACACGTCTGAACGAGGCATCATCCTCAATGATCAGTATCTTCCCCTTACTGACATCACTCATATTCCTTCCCTCCAAGTATTTTTCAGACCGCACGCTATTTCTTTGGAAGAGTTACAGTAAAAGTGCTCCCCTCACCCTTAACGGAGTCCACTGTGATATCGCCATTCTGCAGTTGCATGAAACCTTTAGCGATATACAGGCCGAGGCCCGCGCCACCCCCCACCGAGACCGCGCCGCTGAGGACTTTCTCCCTCTTAAATAGATCCCTCATGACATCCTCGGGCATCCCTGCCCCGGTATCCCTGACCTTTACAACCCCATGATCCCCCTCGGACATCATTTCGATATTGATCGAACCTTCCTCGGTAAATTTCAGAGCGTTATGAATCACATTCTTCAGCACTTCGATAAGTTTATCACTGTCGGCGAGTACAAAGATATCTTGACCCGCATCATCGATATTTAAGGCCAACCCTTTCTCTTCGATACTCTTGCTATATTCTTTAACCGCTAGGCCTACCACATCCCTCAGCCTGACCGGATGTATGTTCACCGCCAGCACCCCGCGCTCAAGCCTTGAAATGTTGAGTAAATCGGCGATTAAGCGATTGTTCCTTGTACATACATCGCGCATTTCACTGAGGTATTCGACCTGATTACTGTTCAGTTCACCGGTAATGCCGTCCAGCATATTATCTATGTAAGCCATCAAGCTGGCCACGGGCGTCCTTAGCTGATGCGAAATAAATGATACGAAGTCGGTCTTCATCTGCTCGACCTTTTTTCGCTCCGTTATATCGAGGACGATCCCCCGTACGCCGACAGGACGACCATCGCGCATGATTGCGTTTGAGTATATCAGGGCAGGATATGTGCTGCCATCTTTCCGCAATATACTGTACTCATGGTCGTCGAATTTCTCTCCGGACAATACCCTGCCGATATTCTCAATGATCCTGTTTCTCTGCTCAGGTATGTATAACTCAATAGCGTTAACACCCCTCTCAATGTCCTTCAAGGTATAACCGGTAGATTCGATGCCGAAACGGTTGGCGTAGGTGAAACGCCCATCCAGATCGATCTCAAAGATCGTTTGCGGTAGAAAGTCGGCCAGTTCCCTATACCTCCGCTCGCTGTCCTCTAGCGCCTCCTCCATCCGCTTAAGCTCGGTGATATCCTGTGCGATTGACGAAGCACCAACGATCCTGCCGGAGACATCCTTAATAGGTGAAACAGTCAGTAAAACATTAATACGTCTGTTATCCTTTGTTACTCGTACAGCTTCATAATCCTTTACGGCTTCCCCACGTCCTATTGCTTCAAGGAACTGAGCCACTTCTCCAATATGTTCAGGCGGAACCAGTATAGATATTGAACGCCCTATTACCTCCTCTGCCGAATATCCATATGCCATCTGCGCACCCTTATTCCAACTTGTTATGATTCCATCCAGTGTCTTGCCTATAATCGCATCATGCGACGACTCCACAATAGCAGCCAGATATTGCCGTGCCTCCTCCGCCCGCTTGCGTTCGGTGATATCAATTACAATTCCTCTGAATCCAATAGTATTTCCTTCCTTATCGAAAATGTTGCTGACGTGCACGATGGCGGGGAATTTACTTCGGTCCTTCCGCATTAGGAGATATTCGTCCGATCCCAATTCCTCCCCGGCCATCATCCTCTTTATTTTTTTAACAGCCCTATCTTGATCCTCCGACGCGATCATCTCGAGAATGTTCAGCCCTTGATCGAAATCCGCATGGTCATAGCCAAACACATCGAAGGCTACCTGACTAACAAACAGAATGTTGCCCGAGACGTCCACTTCACAAACCACCTCCGGCAACAACCCGACCATCTGCTTGAACTTCTCCTCGCTTTCACGTAATGACTCCTCCGCCCGCTTGCGCTCAGTGATGTCCTGCAACATAAACAGACGCCCGGAAAGCCGGTTGCGACGATCGTACAACGGCGAAACTCGTACGTCGAACCACATTGGTATTTCTCCGGTCTCCACCAACATTTCGATACCTTCGTGGATTGCGGGAGGTAGAGACAGCATGTTCG
>JAYEHL010000193.1:0-7678 GCA_034659515.1 Chloroflexota bacterium
TGAGAAAAAGCCGGAATACGCCGGTCTCTCCAAGGACGGTATGGTAATCATGTTCATACCCGCCAAAAACGCCGGCGTCAAGTGTGGAGCGAAGGTGGGTGCCGGCGTCAATTTTTACATGGAGATCGACGGGGACATCGACGAGTATTACAACGATCTGAAGAGAAAAGACGTTCGTATCACTGCCGACATCAAGGACGAGCCGTTCGGCATCAGAGACTTTACGATAGCCGATCCCAACGGATACCAGCTAACGTTCAATAAACAGCTACAGGCCAAATAAGTGAAACAGGAAGAAACCCGCATAACATTCAGCCGACAAGGAGCGAAATACAAATTCATGACTTTTGTGGCCGATAGAGCGGAAAATGCATTGTACTTCCGCCTTTATCGAAAGCCGGGAGGGTCCGACATAAAAAGCGATGCGATGGAGGAGTCGGACATTATACGCGTACAGCTTCCCGAGGCCGAACCGGTACCGCTCGAAGGCGGCAGGCTATCTGTTATCGATGATGGCCTGACACAATCCAGAATCATCAAACACAAGCGGCATTCCGCGCACAGCGATCCTCTCGCTAAACACGGGGCCAACATCACCGTTCTGTCGGTGGCCCCCGAGCACCCGTCCAACATGGTCGAGCTGCCCGACATAAATCCGCACGATATTGACTTTGCGCTGGAAGGCGATGTGCAGCCTTTTGTGGTAAACTTTATAATTCATAGAAAGAGTTCTTCAGAGATGCCCTTAGCGGATACTGACGACCTGATGGACGGACGCTTTATTCAGTGCCAGTTCGATGGTATGGAATCCGATCTTCTGATAGCGATGTCCAAGATCGATTCATCGCCGGGGACGGGGAAGGTGAACTGGCCCCCGCATTCAGTTGTATTAAGAAGGATGGGATAATCAGGATGAAATCAGGCGTTTTGGAACGATACCGGGAATATCTGCCGATAAGCGATAAGACCCCTATGCTCACGCTCGGCGAGGGCGACACGCCGCTCGTCCGCTCGCGCTCGATAGAGAAGGAGCTGGGTTGCGAGCTGTACTTCAAGCTGGAGGGGTGCAACCCCACCGGCTCGTTCAAGGACCGCGGCATGGTGATGGCAGTGGCCAAGGCGGTGGAGAAGGGGAGCAAGGCGATCACCTGCGCCTCCACCGGAAACACCAGCGCATCGGCGGCGGCGTTCGGGGCCAAGTTCGGGCTCAAGACCATCGTCATCATACCGGAAGGCAAGATAGCGCTGGGGAAGCTGGCGCAAGCGCTTATTTGCGGCGCACAGCTTATCGCCGTTGACGGCAACTTCGATCAGGCGCTCACCATCGTGACCGAGCTGTGCGAGAGACACCCGATAACGCTGGTGAACTCCGTCAACCCCTTCCGCATCCAGGGTCAGAAGACAGCATCCTTCGAGATCATCGATGCGCTGGGCGACGCGCCGGACTACCAGTTTATGCCGGTGGGCAACGCCGGTAACATCACCGCCTACTGGAAAGGATACGTCGAATATAACCAGGCGGGTAAATCGACGAAGCGCCCGAGGATGATGGGGTTCCAGGCGGCGGGGGCCGCGCCCATAGTGCTGAACAGGGTTGTCGAGAGGCCGGAGACGATCGCGACAGCGATACGCATCGGCAACCCGGCGAGCTGGGAGGGATCCACCAACGCACGCGACGAATCGGGCGGCATAATCGATTCGGTCACCGACGACGAGATACTCGATGCCTATAGCCGTCTCGCACGCGAGGAGGGAGTTTTCGGAGAACCTGCTTCAGCAGCCTCAATTGCTGGTATAATAAAAGCGACGAAGAACGGCATTAGTCTCAAAGGAAAGACGGTGGTGGCGATCATAACGGGAACAGGCCTTAAGGACCCGGACACAGCCATACAGTGTGCCCAGCCTCCGAAGCCGTTGCCGGCCAACCTTGCAGCTATCGAACAAGCTATCAGATGAGGGTGATACTATGCACTACGCTATGGTAATCATCAATCCCATGGCGAGGGGTGGAGCATCAGGAAAAACGTGGCCGCTGATCAACAAGATTCTCAGAACTACCGATCTCCCCTTCGATTATAAATTCATCCAGCACCCGGGACACGGCACCGAAATCGCACGGGAGGCGGTAGACAAGGGTTACAACCTTGTCATAGCTGTAGGTGGAGACGGCACCGTAAACGAGGTGGTCAACGGCATAATCGACGATAACGGTAAGGGCCAGGCGACTCTGGGTGTCATAGGCGCGGGCACGATGAACGATATCGCTCATACGCTGAATATACCGTGGGACTACGTCAGGGCCAGCCAGCTTTTCGATAATTTCAAAAAGATTACCATCGATATAGGCGCAGTCGCATATACAAAGCGTAACAAAGTTATCCGGCGTTATTATATCAACACGGCAAGCGTAGGCTTCATTTCAGATTTATTGGAGATACCCCCCTCTTTAGCTAAACTGAAATCCATCAACGGTACCATTCCATATGCTATCGGTGCGATGCCCAAAGCATTCTATTATCGCAACAAAGAGTTACTGTTCAGCATCGACGGCGAAAGGCGGGCGGAACGCGATTTCAGTGTAGTGGTAAATAACGGGCGCTACCTTGGCGGCGGAAGAGTGTTCCCCAATGCCACACCTTGCGATGGTTTGCTGGATGTAGCTATTATAGGGGATATGAGCAGATTGGAAGCACTATTGAACTTTCCCCTGATTTATACAGGAACCCGCGTAAATCGTCGGAAGATCGCATTCCAAAAAGCCAGAAACGTCGCTCTGGATTCACCGCAGCGGCTGCCCGTTCAAGTAGACGGCGAGCTTGTGGGAGAGACACCTGCAACCTTCTGGGTGGTCCCTGCAGCGTTGGAAGTGGCGACTCGAAGTTTCCGGGGCTAAATCCGGCGCCCTAAACGCCACATCAATCGGACGTCAGACACAAATTATACTAATGCCTTATGCTAAAGTTATCGTAAACCCCACCGCAAGGGGCGGAGAGACGGCCAAACGATGGCCGCTGATAAACGAATTACTCGAGCAAAACAATCTCTCCTTCGATTACGCTTTCACCGAGGGCGTGGGCCACGGCATCCAGTTGGCAAGGGAGGCGGCGGATAGGGACTACGAGCTGGTAGTCGCGGTCGGTGGCGACGGAACGGTTAACGAGGTGGTCAACGGCATAATCGATGGCGATGGCAAAGGCAGAGCGACGCTCGGCATCATCTGCACCGGCACCGGGAGCGACTCGATACGCACACTGGGCATACCGCGCGAATACGGGCGGTCATGCCGGGCGTTGGCCCGCCATAAACGAAAGCGGATCGACCTCGGCGCAGCTGAATACGTGAGTAATGGACGCAATATGAAGCGATACTATATCAACACAGCGGGGCTGGGCTTCGATGCCGCTGTTGCGGAACGCACGACACATTTCAAGAGAATGGGAGGGACTATTCCCTTCCTCATAGGATTCGCAACGGTTTTCTTCACATATAAAGGCAAAGATGTGACGATAAATATCGACGGAAGCGGACACGAGGAATGCAGCCTCCTCATCGCGGTGAACAACGGATGCTATTTCGGCGGCGGCATGAAGATCGCCCCGGATGCAGACCCGTGCGACGGTGAACTCGATGTTATAACGGTAAGGGATACGAACAAATTGCAGCTGTTATTCAACTTCCACCGCCTGTACAAAGGAACCCATACTACACATCCCAAAGTAAGCACATACAAAGCGAAATATGTCGGGATTGAGACGCCATATAGACTGCCCCTCCAATTGGACGGCGAGCCCGTCGGGGAGGCACCGGCAACCTTCAGGGTGGTACCGAAAGCGTTAAACGTTGCGATAGGAGATTCCAATGGCTAAGATCGTATTGGAAGGCAGCGGAAAGTTCTACCAGCATTACCCCCGCGTCGCAGTTATCGTCACCGTAAGCGCGGGAGGAAAGAAAAACGCCATGGCCGCAGCGTGGCACTCCGCCATCTCGCACACGCCGCCGATCTTCGGCGTGTCACTGGCCCCCAAGCGTTATACCTACAAGCTTTTAACGGAATCAAGGGAGTTCGCGGTAAACTTCCTGTCGATGGAGCGGGCGCGGCTCATCGCGGCCGTCGGGAAGATATCGGGAGTAGAAGGGGATAAATTCGCCAGATTCGGTATCGAGACGGAGGAACCGCTGAAGACATCAGCGCCTATACTGAAAGATACCTACGCCGCTTACGAATGCCGTCTGATCGACAGCCGGACGTACGGAGACCACGTCTGGGTCGTGGGCGAGATAGCGGCCACACATATCGAAGAGGGAATGTTCGATTCGGAGGAGGTGCTCGACCTAGAGCGCGTACGCCCCGCCATGTATCTCGGAGCCGATCGTTACACGGCGCCATCGAAGGACGACATCAGGACAATCGAGCGCGGAACCTAAAGGTAAGTCAGGAGGAATGGATGGTCGATCAGGAGAAGATTAAGCAGGCAGTTTACAGCATACTGGAGGCGATCGGCGAGGACTCTTCGCGTGAAAGCATAATTGAGACACCGAGGCGCATAGCTGAGATGTACGCCGAGGTCTTCAGCGGAATGGGAAAAGACCCAAAAGAAGAGCTGACCGTCGGCTTCGAGGAGGGCCACCACGAGATGGTTATCCTCAAAGACATACCATTTTATTCTATGTGCGAACACCACCTGCTGCCGTTTTACGGCATGGCCCACATCGGTTACATACCTAAGGGGCGCGTTGTTGGAGCGTCAAAGCTGGGCCGTGTTGTTGAGATAGTTGCGAAAAGGCCTCAACTACAGGAGCGGCTGACGACACAGATTGCCGACTCGATTGTTGAAGCGCTGCAGCCGCAGGGCGTAGCTGTTGTCATAGAGGCGGAACATATGTGCATGACGATGCGGGGGGTGAAGAAGCCGGGGTCGAACATTGTAACATCGGCGATGAGAGGAATATTCCGCTCCAATGCCGTGACGCGATCGGAGTTTCTCGCTTTAATAAAGGGGCGGTGAGTATATTTATATAATTACTTCGGCGGATGGATTGCATTTAAAAAAATCGCACCATCATAGGTGCGATTTTTAATTCCTCAAGATGCCTACTCAGGGAGTAGTTCAAGCATCTCAGCAAACAAACGCTCTACCTGCTCATTCTGGAACGCCCACACCCCGGCGCAAAGGTCCATACCGCTGGAGTAACTGCTGATACTGAACACTATATGCGGAGGGTAGTTAACCGGAGGGATGAAACGCGCTCGCACCGGTTTTACATCGAAAACGACGCCATTTTCATCGATTATGCCCATGTTTGTAATGACATCAGGGCCATTCCCTATCTTAATCGACATATTGACTAACGGCGTCAGCGTCCGTTCAAGCACTGAATATGGTAAGAGAGAAGCGAAGGGCGCAAGCCCGGCGCAGTCGCTCAATCCGATCCAGTTCGCTTTACGCCGTTTCATTATTGCGGACACCCGCTTCAGCGTGGCATCGAAGTCCCCACTGAGCTTATCTCCGTAATCGAACGGCTCGGTGCCGGTCAGGTTACAAATACCTTCGCCGCGATTATCAGGCCGGTATCGCCTGATATCCACCATCAGAATGAGCCGCAGCTGCGAACGTCCGTCCCATTTGCCTACCGATGCAAGCGCCCTGAAGTAGGCCGCCAGTATAATATCGTTCAGTGTTGCATCACGGGCACGGCCGTACTCCTTCAACCGCGCCACCCGATCGGCTGATATGAAACGGCAGATGAAGGACAGGCCTTCCGCTTTCCCTTTGCCTACCGGCAGCCTGAAAGTTTTAAGCGGGATCATGTTATTCGCCCACTTTATGTAAAAGTTCAAATATATTCGGGGATAGTTGTACCACGGGACATATCGAAAAACCTGCCATGTGCTGCGCGAGCCTCTGAGGTTCGGCTCCGGTTTGTAATCGGATTCCTGCGCCAATCTATTATAGATCGAAGACATAACCGACATTATGTCCCTCACGGCGACGGCGTCGGACACTTCATGGGCTACCTTCAACAGCAGGCGATCTCCGCCTTCTGCACGGAGCAGACAAACCGCAATCTGCGGCCCGACAAATGCATCGATGACGTTATATTTAAACGACTCGTACTCACTCTCACTCGACGCGACGGTGAGCGAGTTTCTCTTATCGTTGTCTAACCGCTCCCAGTGCGGCCTCCACCAGCCCCGAACGAGACGACATCCCAAAACGGGCTCTGCATCCATGACCAGGTCAACAGCTTTGGCTAACCTCTCGGTGTCCAGCCTCCGGTCGAACTCCATCTCCAATTGCACCATCATCAACCCACCCCGCCGGAGGTAGTTCATATATCGATCTTTCTCCTGGGCACGCAAGCGCTTGGGTATCTCTACGTTAAGCTCCAATTATAACCTCGACACAGAATGGATAAAGAACAGAAGACAAGCTTAAAAATAGCAAAATTTCACAACAAAGTCAATATAAAATAACTCATTCTATAATTTAGTAGAAGATAACGGGATTTAAATTGCAATTGATTCGCAAAACCTTTCTGCCAAGCTACTTCACAAGTATTGGATATTATCCCACGCAAAGTTGAACATTGAGTTTCCGACTCTACAACTACAGGTGCTTGCGCAGCGGGATCTCTTTGATAAAGAAGTTGATGACCAATGCCGCACCGACCACGCAGAAGCTGACGAAGAACACTTCTGTAATCGCAGAGTTTAAGGCCTCCCGCAACGTCGTCAGCAGTTGATCCAGGAGGATCATGCCCTGCTCGCCGAGCGACTGAAACGTTTGGCTTAGCTGCTCCAGCGCCTCGGGGCTCACCAGCGCCTGCGGATTGTCCATGATCGAGTCCAGGCTTCCCGATGGCATGACCGATTGAACGCCCTGCGGCAATCCGCCGACGAACTCGGAGGTGAAACGGTTGTTGAGCACCGAGCCGGCTATCGCCAGTCCCAGTACGCCGCCGATGGAACGAAAGAATTGGTTGGTGGCGGTGGCCACCCCCATTATCCTGTACGGCACCGCGTTTTGCACCGCGATTGTATAAATAGGCATTGTGATTCCAAGTCCGAAGCCGGTGATCACAATGAACAACACCGCCGTGGCATGAGTCGTGCCCATCGCCATTCCGGAAAGCAGGTATGTCCCGAGAGCCATCACACCGATGCCGACCAGCCCCTGCCAGCGGTAATGCCCGCCGGTGCGTGACAGTATCTGGCCCGATATAACGCCGCCAACAACCATTCCCAGCATCATAGGGGTGAGGAAACCACCGCTGGCCGTCGCCGAGGAACCGAGAACACCCTGGAAATAGAGCGGCACAAAAATTATGGCGGTGAACATGCCGAATCCAAGCAGAAACGTTACTGCCGATGAAACGCTCACCACCCGATCGCGGAATATCCACAGCGGCAGTATGGGCTCCTCGGCATAGCTTTCTATCAGCACGAACACGAGGAACATCACAGCCGAGAAGTCGAATAGGCCGAGTATCTGGGGCGACAGCCAATCGTATTCGACGCCCGCCCAGCTCAACGCCAGAAGCAGCGGCACGACGGTGAGTATGAGCGCAACCATTCCGGGATAATCGATCTTACGCTTGATAACTTCCGGCCGCACATGGGGAAAGAAAAAGATGAACAGCAGGATTATCAGTATGCCGAAGGGGATGTTGATATAGA
>JAYEHL010000194.1:0-7381 GCA_034659515.1 Chloroflexota bacterium
CTGTTCGGGCTCTTTGAAAGTAAAGGCACGACGATCCTCGCTACGCGGCGGTCTTGTGAGACCAAGGGGCACCCGGTCTGCCGTGCCTTTATTAATCTTACCACCTTATTTTAAGATACAAGGGGCAGGCCTTGCGCCTGCCTTGGTCATGTCGATAAAAAGGGGCAACCACAGGGGGTTTGCCCCTACGCAAAATCGACATCTGGATTCCAGCCTCCGCCGGAATGACGTCTGGTAACCCCAACATTCTGTGCAAGGGGAATCCTGCGTCTCGTTAAACCGGCTCCGCTTCGTCTTTCAGTTGCTTCAGCAGCGGTTCGACGTCGAGGTCTTTAGCCCAGCGGCGCAGGTATTCCATATTGAGGTTGTCGGATTGCACCTCGTAGACGTGTAAGGCATCGTTGAATTGCTTCTCGCTGCCCCCGGAGCGCTTGGCCCAGTTCAATTTTGCAAGGATGGTGTCTTCGGGGCTGGACACCGCGAGTTTTATCCCCAGCACTTCTTCGATGCGCCTGCGCATGAAGCGGGAGCGGTCGAAAGGCTCATCCGTCAGCATCCAGAAATCCACCTTGTCGCCTGTATTCGTATCCAGGAGATTGAACATGCCGTGATGGCTTATCGCATCGAGGATGCTTTCTGTGGTCAGGTGATACCTTGGCGTGGGAAACGCGTCGACCAGCGCCTTTGCCGAAGGCCGTTTTATTGCGACGACTATGTCTATGTCATGGGTCGAGCGCGGTTCTCCATGAAGGCTTGAGACGACAGATCCTGTCAGCATGTACTCTACGCCGGTGTTATCGAGTGTTTGTACAACCAGCTTTAATAGTTCCTGTTGTGACATTTATCCAATCGCTCCAGGTAAATCCGCTTTATCGCGGCCTCCGAGAGTTGGGGGAACCGGCTGTGCAGGCCGTGGAGGAATAAATCCTTTGAGAGTTCGGATAGCTCAAATGACTTGAGCAGACGCTGCTCCGCACCCATGCGGCGAAGCGTTTGAATGTATAGCTTATGATTGGGGCGTTCTTTGATATCCATTTCTCGTCGATGATTCTAACATGTTTTGGGGTTGAATGGTATAACCGCGTGATCGAGGCAGGCGGGTGGGTGCTGGTGGCGGGGTCGGCCATATTCACCAAAGGCAAAAGCGTCGCTGAAACGATGGCGGAGCTGAGGGCGAGCTGCGGGGGTTAAACGACCGGTTTGTTCTGCGTGCGCAGGCACCTAGTGCAGAGGCTGAGTTGCACTTTCTTTCCGTTGACGAGCATCGTCTTTTTCTGCGTATTCACGTTCCACTGACGATTGGTATGCCGCTTGGAGTGGCTGACGTTACAGCCAAACTGAGGCGTTTTCCCACAGACATCACATTTACCTGACATCACTTCCCCTTTGACCAAATTGGAGTTTTGAGGTAGAATTCAGCACATAGAATATCATAAGTAGCCCCTGATTACAAGTAAGGATAGGGATGAAGACCATAAAGTCCTGCAGCGGGCGAGATCTGGTGGACATGTTTAGCTGTGCGGCGGTGTGGCTGGAGAGGAATGTGCCCCATATAAACTCCCTTAATGTGTTTCCCGTTCCGGATGGTGATACAGGGATAAACATGTCTCTCACTATGCGTTCTGCCGTGGCGGAGGCGTCCCAGGTTATCGACGGCACAGCCTCCGACGTGATACGCGCAATATCACACGGCGCTCTCATGGGCGCGCGCGGTAACAGCGGTGTGATACTGTCGCAGATACTGCGCGGCTTGACGGTGCCTTTGGATGGCAAGGCGCGGCTGGAGCCTGTGGATCTTGTTACCGGCCTTTCTGTCGGGTCATCACTTGCGTATAAGGCGGTTAGCCACCCGGTGGAGGGGACGATCCTGACAGTGGTCAGGGAGGCGGCGGAGGCGGCGCAGGAGGTGGCTGAGGCCGGTGACATATGTAAGGTTGTGGAGACCATCACCAGCATGGCCAAGGATTCCGTGGCGCGAACGCCTTTGCTTCTGGATACGCTTCGTGAGGCGGGTGTGGTGGATGCCGGTGGGTTGGGGCTGTACGTCATCTTCGAAGGATTTCTGCGTTACCTGCGTGGTGAGAAGGATGATTCCGATATCAGGATGCCGCTGCCTGTCGAGCAGGCTGCGGCGTGCGTGCGTGGGGAGGAGATATCTTACGGGTATTGCACAGAGTTCGTCATCGAAGGGCCCGGACTGGATCCGGGGCCGCTACGCGAGCATCTGGAGACCATAGGGGAATCGGTCATGGTCGTAAAGCACGACGATCTGGTGAGAGCCCATGTGCACACGTTCGACCCCGGTGCCGCTATAGGGTACGCTACAACCCTCGGTACCCTGCGGCAGGTGAAGATACAGGACATGGACGAGCAGCACAGGGACCTCATCGAGATCAGTACCAAGTCGGCGGTGGATATCGCTACGGTGGCGGTGGTGCAGGGCGATGGTATAGAGGAGGTATTCCGCAGCCTCGGTGCCACCGCAATCGTTCTCGGCGGGCAGACGATGAACCCGTCGACACAGGAGCTGCTGGAGGTGGTCGAATCGGTTCCTTCCGATAAGGTCATACTCCTGCCGAATAATTCCAACATCGTGCTCAGCGCGGAGCAGGTGACAGCACTAACCGAAAAGAGGCTCGCCATCGTTCCAACGGAGACGATGGCACAGGGGGTTGCGGCGCTGCTGGCGCTGAATAACGGGGCGGACTTCGGGACAAATGTCGTATCGATGAGGGAGGCTATGGAGTCGGTCCGCACTATCGAGATAACAACGGCGGTGCGGGATGCAGCCTATGGCGACCTTAGGGTAAAGGAAGGGCAGACCATCGCCCTGCTCGACGGAGAACTGACAGCCGCTGACGATGACGTTACCCTGTTGGTTAACAGGGCGCTTTCGCAGCTGGATTTATCGAATAGCGAGGTTATCACCGTCTATCATGGAGCCGATGTAGATGGAGTTGAGGCCGCAGGTATAGCAGATGAGATACGTCGCAGGTACGCTCATCTGGAGGTGGAGTCCATCTACGGCGGCCAGCCCCACTATAGCTACATAATTTCCGTGGAGTAGAATCCGTGGATTCAACCACACTTCGGAAAATTCTTGAAATTGAGAAAAAAAGGGGATATGGCGATATCGCTGTTTTTGGGGGCATCGACCGTTACCTTGAACGCGGTGCGGATGCGCTTCCCGAGAGTCTGTGCGGCGTCAGCTACGCCGGCATGGATGTCGCGCAGCGCGGGGCATGGATCGGGGAAATGCTCAGATGGCTGGATGCGACCGATGGCAAGATCGCGGCGGGGGGCCGTAAGTTGACCGGCGCGTCGGCGGCGAGGAAGAAGCGATCCTCCGATACGGTGTCGCGCGAGGTACAGGGCCTCGGTGCGCCGGTAACATTCCTCAAGGGTGTCAGCGATAAGCTTGCCGTTAAATTCCGCCGTCTGGGTGTCCATACGGTACGCGATATGCTGTACTTTTTCCCGCGGCGCCATATCGATTACAGCAAGAGGAAGACTATCGCCGAGCTGGAGTCGGGCGAGGAGCAGACCATAATCGCCACCGTGTGGCAGGCGTCGGAGGTGAGGCTTGGGGGCAGGCGCTCCGCCGAGGCCGTCGTCGGCGACGAGAGTGGCAACATGCGGGTGGTGTGGTTCAACCAGCCGTATTTGGTAAAGCAGTTGCGCACCAATTCAAAGTTCGTCTTCAGCGGCAGGGTGAGCATATTCAAGGGGGTGAAGGTGTTCGTCGCCCCCGAGTACGAGCTGCTCTCGGGGGAGGAGCTTACGCATACCGGCAGACTGATACCGGTTTACCCGCTGACCGATGGGCTCAGCCCGCGCATGGCGCGCCGGATCGTGAAGGACGCGGTCGAGCGCTGGGCCCCGCAGCTTATCGATTTTTTGCCGGAGGATGTGAGGAGGAGCGCCGGTTTGATCGACCTGCCGGATGCGGTGACGCAGGCGCACTACCCGCAGGACTATGGCGCGAAGGATCAGGCGCGCAGGCGGTTGGCCTTCGATGAGCTTTTCATAATTCAGCTGGGGGTGCTCTCCCGCAGGAAGGATTGGAGGGAGAGCGGCGAGGCCGGCCGCATCGAGGCGGCGGGCGGCATATTGGAGACCTTCTTCGACACGCTGCCGTTCGCCATGACCGGCGCCCAGACGCGTTCGCTCGACGAGATACTCTCCGATATCGCGAAGCCGAAGCCGATGAGCCGCCTGTTGCAGGGGGAGGTGGGCAGCGGCAAGACGGCGGTGGCTACGGCCGCGCTGCTGGCCGCCGTCGACGGCGGTTATCAGGGGGCGTTCATGGCCCCCACCGAGCTGCTGGCGGAGCAGCATTTTAACAACATATCGAATATACTGGCAGCGGCGGGCCGGCTGGAAAAGGACGACGGCACCCTGAGGGTGTATGCGTCGATCCTCGACAGGCCCGTAGCGATAGCCCTGCTCAAGGGCAGCATGAGGAAAAGCGACAGGGAAATGGTGTATGCCGAGATCGCTTCCGGGGATGTCGATATCGCCGTCGGCACCCACGCGCTGATACAGGGCGAGGTCGAGTTCGCGCGCTTGGGGCTGGCGATAGTCGACGAGCAGCACCGCTTCGGTGTGATGCAGAGGTCGGCGTTGCGGGAGAAGGGGCCCAACCCGCACCTGCTGGCGATGACGGCGACACCGATCCCGCGCAGCCTGGCGCTGACGCTTTACGGCGACCTGGACATGTCGATAATCGACGAGCTTCCCGAGGGACGGCAGGAGATAAAGACCAAGTGGCTGTCATCCGAAGAGCGCGACAGGGCGTATAATTTCATTCGGAAGCAGGCCGGTGAGGGCCGTCAGGCGTTCATCATATGTCCCCTCATCGAGGAGTCCGAGGCCGTCGAGGCAAGGGCCGCGGTGAGCGAGTACGAGCGCCTGTCGAGCGAGGTATTCCCCGACTTGAGGCTGGGGCTGGTGCACGGCAGGCTCAAGCCGGCGGACAAGGATGATGCGATGCGGCGTTTCCGCAGCGGCGAATACGATATTCTGGTGGCTACTCCCGTGGTGGAGGTCGGCATAGATATCCCCAACGCCACCGTTATGCTCATCGAGGGGGCCGACCGCTTTGGCCTGGCGCAGCTGCATCAGTTCCGCGGACGGGTTGGGCGAGGACAGTACCAGAGCTACTGTATCCTGCTCACCGACAGTTCTTCGCCGGATAGCGGAGAGCGGCTGTCGTTGATGGAGCGGGTTCATGACGGTTTCAGTCTAGCTGAGGAGGATTTGCGTTTGAGGGGTCCCGGGGATTTCTTCGGTACGAGACAGAGCGGCATTCCCGATCTCAAGATGGCAAGGCTCTCGGATATGAATCTGCTTGAGCTTGCTCGCGGCGCGGCGATAAAATTATTTAAGAAAGATTCGACGCTCTCAAAGGCCGAACATCGGCTGTTAAAGGCAGAGGTGACCAGGGTCTGGGGAGACGGCGTTAGTATGGGAGAGGCATGATAAAAGACGAACTTGTACAACTTATAGAGAAGGCGCTGAACGAAGCGCAGAACCGTAGCCTGATACCATCGATTGCAATGCCCGATATTGTGCTGGAGCAGCCGCAGAACCCTGAGCACGGGGACTACGCCTCGGCGCTCCCGCTCAAGCTGGCCCGCGCGGCGCGGATGGATCCGCTGACGATCGGCAAACACATCGTCGATCTGTTGGAATGTCCGCCCGGGTGCCAGAGTATAGAGCTTGCACCCCCCGGATTTATAAACTTCTCGCTTAAAAGCGATTGGCTGGCCGAGCAGCTGGCCGTTATCCTCGGCGAGGGTGAAACATTCGGCAATGTCGGCCTTGGTGGAGGTAAAAAGGTCCAAATAGAATTTGTCAGTGTGAATCCCACCGGGCCGCTGCATGTGGGTCACGGTCGCGGCGCTGTATTCGGCAGCGCGCTGGCTAATATCCTCTCCGCTGCGGGGTATAAAGTGAAGAGGGAGTACTACGTCAACGACGCCGGGAATCAGATAGATGCCTTCCGGCGCTCGCTCTACGCCCGCTACTGCCAAGAACTGGGTAAGGATGTCCCGATGCCGGAGGAGGGGTACTTTGGCGATTACATGATCGATATAGCCGGGGAGATCATCGCTAAGGAGGGTGATAGTTTAGTAGACAATCCGGAGGATCTCGGCCGGCTGGGGATGTCCAGGGTCGTCGAGTCGATAAAATCGGAGTTGAAACGGCTGGGGGTTGCCTTCGATGTGTGGTTCAGCGAGAGGGACCTCTTCGAAAAGGGGCAGTACAGTGTCGCGATGTCTCTCCTGAAGGAGAAGGGCTTCACCGTGGAGAAGGAAGGGGCCGTATGGTTTGCCTCTACATCCCTCGGCGAGGATAAGGACAATGTCCTGGTAAGGAGCGATGGCTCCCCGACGTACTTCGCCTCCGATGTCGCCTACCACTATAATAAGTTCATCGAGCGTAAATTCGATCGTGTGATCGATATCTGGGGCGCCGATCACCAGGGGCATGTCTCACGCATGAAGGTGGCTGTTGGCGCTCTGGGCATCGATCCGGAGAGGCTGGAGGTCATCATATCGCAGATGGTAACCCTGAGACGGGGCGAGGAGGTGATCCGGGCCTCCAAGCGCACTGGTGATATGATAACGCTGCGAGAACTTATGGACGAGGTCGGTGTGGACGCCTGCCGCTTTGTCTTCCTGTCCCGCTCCGCTGACAGCCAGATGGAGTTCGATCTGGAGCTGGCGAAGAAGCAATCGGCGGACAATCCGGTATACTACGTGCAGTACGCGCACGCCCGTATTTGCAGCATCCTGCGACTGGCCGAGGAGCGCGGCATCGATTATAGCAAAGGCGACATATCGCTGCTCACCAGCGATCCCGAGCTGGCGCTGATTCGGAAGATGCTTCAGTTGCCCGAGGTGATCGAGCTTATCGCCAATACGCTCGAACCGCAGCACTTGCCGTATTATGCTATGGACCTGGCAACGGTTTTCCATAACTTCTATGAGAAATGCCGCGTTGTGACGGACGACGAGGCACTGACAAAGGCGCGTTTGCAGCTGGTGAAGGCGACACGGATCGTCCTCGCCCGCGCGCTGGGACTCATGGAGATGACCGCGCCGGAGAAAATGTAGGTGGGTTAACCTCTCGGTTAACCCACCTACATAATAATCTTGTGGTGGGTTTTTGAACCCACCCTTGTATATTAACACTAATTGAGATGTAAAATAGTTAATGTATAGAAAAGGCGTGGCAGACCGGGCCCACCCTTGGGACAGCTGATCCCGTAACGTAGCAAGGGTCGCCACGTCTCTCTCTTAAAACAAGGCTCCTCGCTGTTTCACGTGGGTAACCCAAATTCAAGTTTCCCGCCTATGAGATAGATCATAGCTGC
>JAYEHL010000195.1:0-7347 GCA_034659515.1 Chloroflexota bacterium
CCAGATGTCGGATCTGCCGACGCCGGTGGTCGCGGTGATTATCGGCGAGGGGGGCAGCGAGGCGGCGCTCGCCTTCGGGGTCGCCGATCGCATCCTGATGCTTGAGAACGCTATCTTTTCCGTGATCCCGCCGGAGAGGGCCGCCACACTGTTGTATCGCGATGTCGGCAAGGCGGAGGAGGTGGCACCCTCCTTGAGGCTCACCGCCAAGGATTGCGCCGACCTCGGTGTGGTGGATGTGATAGTGCCCGAGCCCAAGGGCGGCGCTCACGTCTCCCCCGATGAGGCGGCCCGCCAGCTGAAGAAATATCTGCTTAACGAACTTGTTCAGGTGCAGGGCAGCCTGTGGGGCAAGCTTACCAAGGCGCGATACGACAAGTTCCGCGCCATCGGCAGGTACAGTTCGCGAATGAGCGTGGCGTTCTCCAAGGAGCGCTCGCAGATCTATGAGTACATCTCGCAGAAGGTGGAGGAACTGAAGGATTATATGCCTTCAAGGGCGCGCGAGGTCCCGATAGATGAGGACGTTCCTTTGCTCGAGAAAAGCGAGGGAGAAGGGGAACCGCCTGAGGAATGATCAGGGCGAGCGCTTCGGCTTGCCCTGCAACCGTTTCATGATGGCGTCGCGGTAAACACGCACCAGGCTCTTGCCGTGCTGAGGGATGCGCTTCCGCTCCTTGCGCCGGCGCTTCTCGCGACGCTCGCCCCTGGTTTCATCGCTCTTCATTCCATATCCCTCCTCAGTTCGACTATGCGGTCCCGCAACAGCGCCGCCCTCTCGAACTCAAGATTTTTGGCTGCCTGTTTCATCTGCGATTCCAGGTCTTTTATCAGCCGGGCCATCTCGTCCTTCGGCAGGGGCGCGGTTCGATACGGAGTGCGCGTCTCGGCCACCTGACGCACGCGATCGGTGATGTCCTTTATCGCCTTGCTGATGCCCTGCGGCGTGATGCCGTGCGCCTTGTTATAGGTCATCTGAATCGCACGCCGTCTATAGACCTCGTCGATAGCGGCCTTCATCGAGCCGGTGACGGTATCGGCGTACATTATCGCACGGCCGTCGACATGTCTTGCGGCGCGGCCCATCGTTTGTATCAGCGAGTCGCGCGATCTGAGGAAGCCCTCCTTGTCGGCGTCGAGTATCGCCACCAGGCTCACCTCCGGCAGGTCGAGGCCCTCGCGCAGGAGGTTTATGCCGACGACCACGTCGTACACGCCGAGCCGCAGGTCGCGCAGAATATCAACCCTCTCCAGCGTGTCGATCTCCGAGTGCAGATAGTGGGTCTTGACCCCCATCTCCTTGAGGTAGTCGGCGAGCTGCTCCGCCATCCGTTTGGTCAACGTCGTTACAAGGCAGCGCTCGCCGCGTTGCACTCGAATTTGTATCTGCTCCATGAGGTCGTCGATCTGACCCGCCGTCGGCTTTACCTCGATCGAAGGCTCGATCAGCCCGGTCGGACGTATCAGCTGCTCCGCCACCTGTTGGCTGTGCTCATATTCGTAGGGGCCCGGCGTTGCCGAGGCGTAGATCGACTGGCTTACGCGCTCCTCGAACTCGATGAAGTTGAGAGGGCGGTTGTCCAGCGCCGACGGCAGGCGGAACCCGAAATCGACCAGCGTCCTCTTGCGCGAGATGTCGCCGCCGTACATCCCGCGTATCTGCGGCAGCGTCATGTGCGACTCGTCGATGATGAGCAGGTAATCGTCAGGGAAATAATCGATCAGCGTCCACGGCGGGCTTCCCGGCGTGCGCCTGAGCAGGTGCCGCGAGTAGTTCTCAACCCCGTTGCAGTATCCTACCTCCTGCAGCATCTCGAGATCGTAGTTGGTCCTCGCTTCGATCCTCTCCGCCTCGAGCAGTTTGCCGTTCTCCCTTAGCTCGAACAGCCTCTCTTGCAGCTCGGTTCTGATATCATCGATAGCCGCCGTAATTTTATCGGGCGAGGTGACGAAGTGTTTCGCCGGATAGATGTCGATCTCGCTACGCTCGGCCAGCAGTTCACCGGTGAGCGGATCAACCTCCACGATGCGCTCGATCTCGTCGCCGAAGAACTCGATGCGCACCGCCAGCTCCTCATACGCAGGCTGCACCTCCAGCGTGTCGCCGCGCACGCGGAACCGCCCCCGCGTGAAGTCGATGTCGTTCCTCTCATACTGCATGTCGACGAGGCGGCGCGCCACGCGCTCCGGCTTTATCGTCTGTCCCTTGCGCAGCGGCAGCACGAAGCTACGGTACTCCTCCGGCGAGCCGAGGCCGTAGATGCACGAGACCGATGCCACGATGACGACATCGCGGCGGCTTAGCAGCGCCCTGGTCGAGGCGTGCCGCAGCTTATCTATCTCGTCGTTGATGTCGGTCTCCTTCTCGATATACGTGTCGGTCTGCGGTAAATACGCCTCGGGCTGGTAATAGTCGTAGTAGCTTACAAAATATTCAACCGCATTGTCGGGAAAGAACTCCCTCAGCTCGGTGGCGAGCTGCGCCGCGAGAGTTTTATTATGGGACATCACCAGCGTCGGACGCTGCACCCTCTCGATGATGTTCGCCATGGTGAAGGTCTTGCCGCTGCCGGTCACGCCGAGCAGCGTCTGGTGCTTGAGCCCGCGGTTCAATCCATCGATCAGCCTGTCGATCGCCTGGGGCTGGTCGCCGGTCGGTTTGAAGTCAGATACTATTTTAAATCCGGACATGGCATTCGTAGTTTCTCGATTATCGACTTTTGGGTATTGGAACTTTGGAATAGATATCATACAATGTCTGAGGCTTGAGGGCAAGGATTGATTTTTTTGAAGTCTCGCCTTGACAAAACGTATGTCGATATGGTAGAACGTGCTAATTCCTGTGGGGAGCGGCGATATGAAAAATAAGATTGTCCGGTGTTTAGGATTATTGCTGGTGTTCACGCTGGCGATTTCTCTGGCCGGCTCAAGCGTTATGCTGAATGCGGGCCCATCCCAGGCTCAGGCGAGCGGTCTGGAGTGGACTCAGATCGTCATCCCGGATGAGGCCGACAGGCAGCTATGCCCCGGGTCCGATGTCGGTCCGATGGCGATATCCCCGGACGGGAACACGATCTTCGCTGCCGTTTACGATGAGGTCGGCCTCGATTGGGGTTTGCTGAAATCGACGGACGGCGGGTTTACATGGAGGGACACCGGGCTTGCTAACGCCCTCGCCGCCATGGTTCCGGCGGATGCGGGCGAAGTGGCGCAGATAAAAGTCTCCCCTCGCTGGAGCAGCGATGACAGCGTTTTTGTAGCTACCAGCAATAGTGTTTACTGGTCCGATGACCGCGGTTCAAGCTTTGTAGCGCTGGGTGCGGTGCCGGACACGCTCTACGATGCCGGGGGCGTCGATGTGATCACGTCGCTGGATATAGGAGTGGGCGGCACCGGTAGTCTGGCGATGGTGGTCGGCACCAGCACGGAGGTATATCTGCTGGTTAATGCGGTGTGGACGGCGCAGGGCATAGGCGCATATAGTGTGCTGGATGTGGGTTTTTCCCCCGACTATGCGACGGACGGGGTGATAGTTGCGGTTGTAGAGGACGGGTCTCAAACTGTAGTGCGAACCAAGATCGGTACATCGAATTGGGGTGCCGGTATAAACGACGCCGTTATTAAAGACTATGACAATAACGATTTCGCTTCCGACAGGGCGCGCATCGGTTTTCCCAGCGATTACTCGGTTTCAGGCGGTACGCTTGGGCTTTTCGTCGGTTTATCCGCGACACCCGTCGCCGACCCGCTGGGCGACGTCTTTCGCATTGACGGGGGCCTGGTGACCTTAGGGGATCCTTCCGTGGTAACCGACCTTAACGTCAGGGGCAATGTTAGTCCCACCAATCCAACGGAGACGAATATCTGGGACATAGCGGTGTCCGGCGAGGCGGCCGGCGCCATCATATTGGCGGGCACTGAGGAAGCTGACCCGACTGCGGATCCTGTCCCCCCCGGCCAGTTCCTGGTCTATGCGAGTCAGGACGCCGGCTCTAACTGGGTGCCCAGTGCGAGCACCGTATCTTCCTGTAAGCAGCCTACGGGAGAAACCATGGCATCTGTAGCCATGACATCTAACATGGCTTATGCGGGCACCCGCGGGGATCAGAGCGCCTTTTCGGCCACTATGAGCGATGATCTTGCCTCCTGGAGCCAGTTCGGGCTGATCGATACCTCAATAGCCGAAGTGACCGATATCTCCCCATCGCTGGCATTTTTCTCGGACGGCACCATGTTCGTGACGACGCTGGATGGCGGTTCCGCCAGCCTGTGGGTCGCGAGCGGCGGTGGCGATATCTGGGAGCGTATCTACTGCTCCTCACTCGTCGACGATGCTGTCACGTGCGTCTTCGACATGGTCAGGCCTTACTCCGACGCTATATTCCTGGCGGAGAGCGGCCATGACATTATACTGATGTCCACCGATTACGGAAGCAACTTTGCGGGATATATCACCGCCCAGCAGGATATAACCGCTTTTGGGGTCAGGAGCGATACCACAATCTATACCGGCGATGCCAATGGCAATGTTTATCAATCGTTAGCTCCGTTTTTTACCTGGGATACACCCGACGATACAGAGATACCCCCGGGCGATACAATTGTGGATATATTTATCGAAAAAGGCGATATGTATGTGGGTACCGATAACGGAGGCGTGTATCAAGATACCGGTTCTTTCTCATTTGTTCAGGTGGGGCCCGGCACGCCGGGTGCTGCCGGGGACATAGCGAGCGTATTCTCCGATCCGTGGGACACCGACTTCGTATACGCCGGTATCCAGGGGGATCCCGCCAAGCAGGGCATATGGCGGTTCGATCTCGGCGATGTGGATGCCATATGGGAGCGGATCGCTGATTCGACGGAGGGCGACATCACCGGCGTGGCCTGCGCCGATAAGGGCGTTCTGTACGCGATCAGTATTAGCTCCGGAACGGGTTGGCGGTGCGTTAGGCCCACGTCGATGAAAGAAGATCCGGTATTCGAGGAGATCGACGACGGGCTCGGGGTCGGGGACTCGGTAACCCACGGCCTCAGTATTGTCTCCGCAGGATCGAACAATCTGATATTCGCCATCGGCGGCCCGGCTGACACTCAGATATGGATGACCAGTGATGTACTGATCAAGCCGAAGCTGACGGCACCGGCCAGCGGCTCCATAACGGGCGATATCATAGAGGATAAACTGTTGCCGGGAGAGGCGCGGGTGGTTCTGTACTGGGAGGAGATAACGGGGGCTCAAACATATGAGGTCCAAATAGCCATCGATGAGGAATTTAATACGCTTGTAGACGATATATATTTCGTAGGCGGGACGCCGATCACCGGCGGTACGACGATAGAGGCGAGCCTGTGGCTGGGCACCGAGTACTTCTGGCGGGTTCGTGTGGAGGGCCCGGTTTTCAGCCAGTGGTCCGATGCGTGGAACTTTACAACGCCGTTGGGGCCCGGAGAGTCAAGACCCGCGCCGCTTAGCCCCGAGTCGGGAGAGGAGGGGGTGTTGCTCAGGCCGGCCTTGCAATGGAGCAGCGTAGTGGAAGCCACTAATTTCGAGCTGGTGCTGGCGGCGGACTGCAATTGGGATGATCCTTTGCTGGATTTCACTGGTGAAAACATGCTCGGTGCGGAGACCGCATACTATATGAACTTCGATCTGGCTCAGAACACAAACTATTACTGGAAGGTGCGGGCGGTGACCGGCGAGACCGCCTCTCCCTGGAGCGATGTGAGCACTTTCACTACGATGAGCGTGCAGGATGTCGATGAGGAGGGCACGCCGGTATGGGTTTGGATATTGATAGTGCTGGGTGCTATATTGATTCTCGCCATCCTGGTGCTTACGGTGAGAACAAGATTTTACTAAAGGCATCTTGTAGAAGTTATGAAGCCCCCTGAAAAGGGGGCTTTTATTTTGCCATTCGCCGTTCGGTTTCATATCAAGGCCGGATGCCCTGATAGCCGTCGGAGTCGTTGCTATCACAATCCAATCGTCAGCTATGTATCGAACCACTCGGAGTAGCTCTTGTCCGCCGAGTATCCGTCGTCCACTATCTGCACTATGATGCGGGTGTACTCGCTCTTGGGTACGTTCAACTGCATCGATATCGTTATGCTCTGGTCGGGCGCCAAGTCGAAGGACTGGCTCTCCTCCGGGTTCCACACCATGTCGCCGCCGGCGTCGAACGCAGCGTAGATGTAAACATCGTATGCCGTTGCGGTGCCGAGGTTCTCCACTGTCACGGTCATGTCGAGCTTGTTGAACCAGGAAGTCGATGCCTCCCAGTCATGTGTAAGTATCGGCGTCGGCTTGATGTCGTAGATATAGGCCGACTCTCCGGTATACTCCGCCGGCAGCTCGCCGATCTCCCATCTCTCGCCGGTGGACTCGAGGTAATAGTATTTCCCGCCGTCGTGGTCCCAGTAGGTGCCGCTGGTTCCCTCGACGCCGGCTACCCCCGCCGCCATGTGCTTCGTGAAGGATAACAGGATGACGCTGTAGCCCATCTCGGTGAGTAGCGCCGCCATCAGAATCGATGTGTCCTCGCAGTCGCCGCCGTTATCGACCAGCGTCTCGATGGGGTAGCGCGGGTACTCGTCGTACGATGTGGTTACGCTGTCCGCGGTGTACGGCAGGCTCTGCACGAAGGATACGGCGAAGTTCACCGTCTCCGTCTGGTCGAATCCGGCGTCCGCTGCGGCCTCGTCTATCTTGCCGACGAGCGTTTCAATGTAGCTGTCATCCTCGGGGTGGGTGACGTAGATGGAGTAGTCCTCCGTCGATGCGCGGGGCCGGCTCTCGTAATAATCGTACAAGCTCTGCGGAATCGGCAGAGTCCATTCCCAGTCCCGGCCTTCGTAGCGCCATTCGTATTGCATGGTGATGGTGCCCTGAGAGGGGGTTATGTCCGGGACTATCTGCACGGGCTCCGGCGTGGGGATCGGCTCCGATCCGCTGAAAAGCGAGCATGCGGCGCAAGACATGAGCATGAGGCCCAGCGCCGATATCGATAGCGTTCGAATAATGCTGTTCATATCGTCTATTATAACGGTCGAGCGTACGGGCCGTTACTGGGGAATTGTTCGATAAAGTGGCGCAGAGAAGAGTTTTGAAATCCCCCTCAAGTCCCCCTTCGGTCCTTCCGTAGAAGGACTCAGGGCAGGCTCTTTTCGAAAGGGGGATCATCGGCGAATAAAGCCTACTCAACGATGACGCTCAAGTTGAATGTACCCCATATTTCGTATTCCAACATAAGATCGATTGAGATGTTTGTAGCGCCTGGGCCGACGGCTTGGAATGTCCATATGTCTACGCCGAATTCCGTCTCGGGAAGACCTGGGGGCTCGTAG
>JAYEHL010000196.1:0-7315 GCA_034659515.1 Chloroflexota bacterium
CCCATATCAACCTGAAAATAAAAACAGACATGCTGGAACAGCTTGCTTCCCTGGACGGACTTACCAATATTGCCAACCGCCGTAAATTTGATGAAACTCTTAAAAATGAATGGCAGCGGGCGGTTAGACACCATTTTTCACTGTCCCTCATCATGATCGATGTTGACCAGTTCAAAAAATACAACGACAAGTTCGGCCACGCCAGCGGCGATACGATACTTGCCGACTTTGCCAGGGCATTAAAGGAAGCGCTGCGCAGAACCGATACCGCTTTCCGCTACGGCGGCGACGAGTTCATCGTCATTCTTCCATCTACCAATGCCGGGAAGGCCAAGGAAGTCATCGAGCGAGTCAGGCGGAACTGGCTCAAGCAACTCAATGTCCAATCCCCCGATGCCGGGAATCTTCTGGGATTCAGCGCCGGCATCGCACAATTCCCGGATAACGCCGAGACCGTGGACGGCCTCGTATTCCTTACCGACACCGCTCTATACTATGCGAAACGGGGCGGCAAACGCAGGGTCATGCTTATTTCCGATCTGGGCGCCTCGTCTTTGGACGCACTCAGCTCGACAGCGCTGGACCAGGTTTACGCACTGGCGGCAACAGTGGACACCAGAGACCCGTATACCTATGGACACTCCAAGAGGGTAGCCACCATCGCGGAGTCGCTAGGCAAGGACTTAGGGATGTATGGAGATGAACTTTCCGAGCTCGTAGCCGCCGCCTTCTTGCACGACATCGGGAAGGTAGGTGTCGCCGACACCATCCTGACAAAGCCCGGCAAGCCGGGGAGGGACGAATGGGCTGCAATCAAGAAGCACTGCGCCGAGGGCGCGAAAATAGTGCGACACGTGAAGGAACTCGCACCGCTGGCCCCGTATATACTGCACCATCACGAATGGTGGGACGGCTCGGGATACCCCGAAGGATTGAGAGGAGAAGATATACCACTATCCGCAAGGATAATCAGCGTCGCCGATGCGTTCGACACGATGACCGCGAAGCGTCCCTACCGCGAAGCCATATCGGAGAAATACGCCTTGCAAGAGCTTGAACGGTGCTCCGGCACCCAGTTCGATCCGAAGCTGATAGAAGCCCTTTGCCGCATTTGCAATAATGGAGATCGGGGAGATTGACAGATCAAGTAATCAGGGGGATACAGGGGGGTATGAACCGGGTACAATGTTAACAAAATAGACTGGGCACATCGTTTACAGTAAAAAGGCCCACATTCAACATCGAAGTGCAACAGATGAAGCAGCTGCTTCCAACGGAGTTCTGAAACCGAGAATCTTTCTCGGTCGATTATTCAATAGGCTTTCTACAAGAGCTATCTGCTCATCAGTTATCTCAGCGAAATCCGTGCCTTCCCAATGCCCATAGGTTCTGCGGCTTTCTACTGACCGAGGCCGATCCTCAATAGATACACGATTCGGTATCTTTGTCTTTTTCTGCTTACGGCCAACCGCACGCTATTTGCGCTTCTTGTGCCTGCGCCGCAGACAGGCTATCAGATATTCCCGATCTTCAGTCTTTGTATCATAAATATACTGGTAAATCGCTTCAGCGCTAATGCTCAGTCTGCGATGCTCTAAAGGCAGCCGTCCCGAGATCTGTTCAGGCGACCATCCTGCAACAAGCTTCTCATGCACATACTGCCTGATAGTTTCGTCTCTAAGCCTCTCCCGGCGACTTGCCGATTGCCTCCGCGCATTAGAACGATGCTGAGCACGACACGGGGTATAGCTTCTGTATAATGGGGCTCCGTTTCGCTTTAGTTCCCTTGATATGGTCCCTTTATCACGCCCTAGTTGTCGCGCTATCTCGTTTAGCCACGTGCCTTCATTCCTTAATTGCGCAATCCTCTCCCTTTCATCAATGCTCAAATACCGGTATCGTTTTCCCATAATCACTTAGAATAACAGGCTCCTTCCTGCTTCTCCAAGTGTTGCACTTCATTATTGAACCCGCGAGTGTAAACTATGTCCCAGTTTGCACAAAGGGGGGATTACGGCAATCGTAGTAGTTGTAGGGTGGGTTGAGCCCACCGCGTTTTATCGACTGTTTTCTGGTTTGCGTCCTCAGTGAAAACGGGGGTCAAGTCAGGCAATGACGGTTGTGGAGTGTCATTGGCAAAATGCAACGCTGGCGATAGATTCGAAACGTTTGCGATGGATATGAACCGTAGGAGCGAATGATCATTCGTCCCGCCCCTCGGCGTTGCCGCGACACGACGAAACTTCGCGGGCGATATTTTTTACGCTAGGCGCGCGACCGCCGCAACGATCATCGACCTGCTCCATCCCCAACCCCTTAAACAAACGTGAAAATTTGACAGTCCCCGTTAAATCTAGCTATAATTCAGTCCAGCGAACCTGTTAACTGAAAGGGGAAAGCACGAATGGGAAAAGTCGATATCAAGATTTTAGGCCTTTCGGCGACGCCGGTTAAGGACGGAAACTGCGACACTTTCGTAAAAGAAAGCCTGAAGGCCGCCGAGGCCATGTCAAGCGATCTCGGCAAGGTGGAGACCGAGTTCGTCACGCTGGCCGGGAAGAACATCAGCATGTGTACCAACTGCCAGTGGTGCATCGAAAATAAGCAGCCGTGCAAGATAAAGGACGACGCGCACGAGATATACGAAAAGCTGGTAAACGCCGACGGATATATCTTCGGCGCTCCGGCGTGGGGGCTGACGCTGTCGCCGCCGCTGACCATCCTCTGGTCCCGCGTGCGATACTACGCGATATTCACCCAGCTGCTGAAGAACAAGGTCGCCGGATATTTGACGGTCGGCTTCTTCGGGCTGGGGTTCGATGCGTGTCTCGATCAGATGGAGAACCTGATGAAGCGCATGATGATACCGGTAGCCCGCGGCTGGGCCGTCACCAGCACTATCTATGAGGGAGATAGGCCGCGATACCTGGAGCACGGCGTGCTCGACGACAAGCGCGGCATGGTAATGGCAAACCAGACAGGGGTCAGGGTAGCTGAGATCACCCGCATGATAAAGTATGCCACCGAGCAGGGCATCGTGCTGCCCGATGATTACAAGACCACCGTCTTCGGCGGGCACTGGGAGAAGAAGCGCAAGAAGATATACGTCGACGGCGTGTGGAGGGAAGAGGGATGACCGGCGAAGCCCCGCGAATCGTAAGCGCCGCAGAAGCTATCGGGGCGATCAAGCCCGGCGATATGGTTTTTATCGAGGGGACTTCCGGCGAGCCGCGAACGCTGGTCGACGCCCTGGCGGAGGATCACAAACGGCTGAAGGGGACGCACCTGCTCGACAGCCGAGTGATCCCCAACTCGCCGTACGCCAAGCTGACCGATTACTTCCATATCATAACGATACACGTAAACCCCGACCTGAGGGACGGCGTTCAGAAAGGCTACGTCGATTTCATTCCGGTCGCGCTGACACAGACGCCCAAACTGTTCACGACGACGGTGCCGCTCGACGTGGCACTGGTGCATGTATCGCCACCGGACGATAACGGCTACGTCAGCTTCGGATGCGTGCCCGGCTTCAACCGCGACGCCGCGAAGCACGCGAAGACGGTCATCGCGCAGATGAACAAGAGCATGCCCTACACCTTCGGCGACAGCCTCATGCCGCTGAGCGATATCGACTACATCGTCGAAGTCGACCGCCCCGTTCAACCGTGGCCCGATCCGACCATCGGCCCCGAGGAGGACGCCGTGGCCAAAGTGGTGGGCGAGCGCATCAGCGACGGTGACACCCTGTGCATCGGCGTGGGCGCGATACCGGAGGCGCTGGTCAAGACGCTCAAGAACCGCAAACACCTGGGGCTGCACACAGGCATGATCAGCGACAGCGCCGTCGACCTGATGGAGAGCGGCGTGGTCACCAACGAGCGCAAGGCCCACGACACCGGCAAGACGGTCAGCGGCGCGGCGGTGGGCAGCGAGAGGCTGTTCAAGTTCATCCACAGGAACCCGCAGGTTGAGATGTATCCGTACACGTACACGCACGATCCCAATATCATCAGCAAGTTCGATAACTTCATTACGATAGTGTCAGCGATAGAGATGGACCTCACTGGCCAGATAAACTCCGAGACCGTCAAGGGCGTGCAGATCAGCGCCGTTGGCGGGCTGGCCGAGTGGCTGCGCGGGGCGGCGGCGGCCCCCAACGGCAGGTCGATAATCGCCTTCACCTCATCGATCAAGGGCAAGACATCACACATCTCGCGCATCATCCCGCGCCTTGGCGAGGGCACCATCACCAGCGTGCCGCGCTACGATGTGGACTGCATCGCCACGGAATACGGCATGGCCGAGCTGAGGGGCAAGACGCTCAATGAGCGCGCCAAATCTTTGATCGCGATAGCGCACCCCGATTTCCGCGAGGGGCTGGAGAAGGCCTGGCGCGGGATAAAGTAAGTTTCACGAAATAACATTAAGGCCGCCCGAGAGGGCGGCCTCTTTGTTTACTTTACGGACTTCTTTGTGCAATTTTATTTGACTCACATTTATATTCAATTTATAATTGTTTAACTCGAAGAATTGGTTTTAGGAGTTAATGTCTGGAAAAAGGAAGGAACCATTATGAAGTGGTACTGGACATGGTCTGGTAAGTGTTTCGGTTATCGCGATGGAGATGATCTTCGTACTTACGAAGGTTACCACATTGGGAGATTTCAAGGAGAAGAAGTATATGATTGCGATGGTCATTATCTTGGGGAAGTAATGGACGAACAATTCCTTATAACTTGTAAGTTAAAACAAAATTGGAGAAGTGGCAGCTTTGCACCTTATGCTAAATATGCTGGATATGCAAAATACGCGGACTATGCAGGCTATGCAATGTATGCTGGTTATGAAGACTTTCCGAGTCCTGAGTCATTTCAAAAGTAAATATGATTGTTAGTTGATGTGCACCCGTCACCCGATATAAAACGATTGTTTGGCAATATGGAGGTACTACTGAAATGGCATCATCGCGTGATTCTAAACGAAAGAAAGAACGTATCTCAACAGCTAAAGCATTTCTATCGAGAGGCAGAAAAGACTACAAAGGTTACGAAAGCGTAGTCGGGCAGCAATTCATGCGCTATGGAGGCCCAATTCCGAGAGATCCAGCATTAGCTATATATCTATTACAACAAGCAAATGAAAAGGCTATTAAGGCCGTAGCGATTGCATCTGGATTGTTCACGCCAATTCAACTGATGACCCCACCCTATGGACATAACTCATTGGCGTTATATTCCGATTTCTTTCAGAAAATACTCAAATTGTCCACGACAGGTAATCTCATCAATCTCTGGAATCTAAGTCTGAGTCCTACTGGTAAAACTATTGGGAATACAGACGAGGCCATACAAAAGTTACAGCAACTTAAAGATAATACAAAACGTAATAGACAACCAAATTCACCTAATTGGTTTGATGATTTTGCTCTCTTAGCACCAGACCAAATGTCACAAGTATTGCAGATATTCTTTAAGTTACACAAGATCACAACCAGCGGTGTATTTCAATTGCTCAAACCAGCATTTCTAATCAGCCGAGAGAATGTCCAAAATTATCTTGATAATCCTACCTTAGAACAATTCCAAAGGCTAATGTCACCCGCCTTTCGCAACCATCCTCCAATGGATGCAGCTAGATTCGCATTAGAACTACCCAAACTTGCAACTGGATTGGATTTTGAAAGCTTACTGATGCAAGCCCTGCAGCAAGAAAAAAAAGCTGCATCAAGTACTAAATCCGGTAAAGTCAAGCGGGATAGTATTGAGAAAGAATTAACAGCTGGTTTTGCATTCACATCCCTGCTCTTTCTCACAGCAATCACTTTTCCACATGAGAACTCAACTAGATATCCAGCAGTGAAGAAGGCTAGTACTACGAGTAAATGTACGACGCACAATCTTGGCTGTGCTGACTATACAAGTAAGCTGGGGATCGTTTATAACCTCCATGACGTTGGGAAATTAACAAAAATCACTCTTGATGAAATTAGCCCTTTTTTAGAAACGGCGTCAATCTTCTCGTCATTAAAATGATGTTTACATATGTTTATAACTAGAATGACCGCTTTCCAATCATCGTCGAAAGGAAACCATCATTATGAAAATTCCCTGGGGCTCTTCAAGCTTAATAAGAATGCGGCTCATATTAGTCGCGGTGATGATATTCGTGCTGGCGGTGCTCTTCTGGCCGCAGTGAGGGTGTTCGTTCTGGTGGCCGTAGGATGGACTCGGCCCACTTCACTCTATAAATCAAAAAGCCCTCCATTGCGGAGGGCTTTTTTTATCGGTCAAATATTCTGACGGCTGTTTCTTTTTCTTAGAAGTTGTAGGGTGGGCTGCGCCCACCGCCTTCTGTGAATCAAACTGCACTATTGTCAAAAGTTAACAAATATGTTAACCTGTTAATACATGAGAGAAATACGCTTTTACAGGACTCCATCCGGCCATTGTCCTGTCGAGGATTTCTTGGATTCGCTGCCGTCGAAGATGGCGCAGAAGGTCGTTTGGGTCTTGCAACTGATCGAGGAGTTGGACACAGTGCCCACAACCTATCTCAAAAAGCTGGACGGCACCGACGATTTGTGGGAAATCAGAGTACAAACCGGCGGCAATTCTATTCGTTTGCTTGGCTTCTTTTCCGGAAGGAATCTATTCGTCCTGAATCACGCATTCATTAAGAAAACGAATAAAACGCCATTAAAAGATATTAAGCTAGCCGAAGCACGCAGGCGAGATTATATGAGACTGAACTGAGGTGGATATCATGAGCGATGTTAAGAAATACGCCGCAAAACGCAAGAAGTCCGATGCATCCTTTGCGGAAGAATTCGACAGCGGATACGAGACGTTTAAAATAGGCGTCTTACTAAAGCAAGCAAGGGAAGAGGCAGGAATGACGCAAGATCAGATCGCCGAGAAGCTGCATACCAAGAAATCGGCTATTTCCAGGATGGAAAATCACGCCGAGGATATTCGACTGTCGACGCTGGAGAAATTTGCCTCAGCCCTTGGCAAGAAAATGGATGTGGCAATTCGCTGATCTAAGAGATGCATATTATGAAGTTCATAATAACCATAACCCGCGATGAAGACGGCATGTACATAGCGGAATGCCCGACGGTTCCGGGCTGCGTCAGCCAGGGGAAAACCGAGAAAGAAGCCCGGAAGAATATTCAGGATGCGATTAAAGAATGCATCGAGGTGCGCGCTGAAAAAGGAATGCCGCTGACCATTGCTATCAAGTCGTAAGAGAGGCTGTGCCCACCGTTCCGTAAATCAAAGAGCCCCCCATATCGGAGGGCTCTTTTTTATCG
>JAYEHL010000197.1:0-7229 GCA_034659515.1 Chloroflexota bacterium
GTAGCAAAACCAGTGAAATCAGGCTGATCGAAGGCTCTCACGACATCGAGAACTACCCGGAAAGTCGAGAAAAGCGTTCGGGAAGCTGGAGGGATTCTTTGGATAAGCTTGTTCAGAGGTTCCTTAAATATAATTTCGTTGCTATGCAACGGAACATTGTTGGCGCAAGAGTGCGCCGAGCAAGGAAGTCAGCTAAGCCCCAGATTTCTCAAATAGATCTTGTTGCTCGTTTACAATTACTAGGGATGAGGATAGAGCAGTCTAGCATCTCTAAGATTGAGAATGGCCAGCGTCCCGTCTTAGACGTTGAAGTAGTAGCGTTGGCCAAAGCGTTAAAAGTCTCTGTTGCATGGTTATTGGGAGAAAAGGACACCCCCTGAAACCGCAAATAGCTAATCCTCATTTTTAAATTAGCTTCTTCATTTAGTTATACTTCTCTTATGCGTCTGTTTTGTTTTATGTTATGCTTACGTCGCCACTCAGGAGATATCGAATCGTAGCTTGAAAAGGAGGAGGCCCATGCCGATAAAGGTTAAGGTCAAAGGCGAGGAACTGCAGGAGGTAAGCGAGCACTTCGCCAGGCTGGCCAGCCCCTCGTTCAACGACGTGCTCAACTACAGCATCGAATCGCAGTCACTGGAGGAGGGCACCCTCAAGTTCGATATGCGCGACGAGCTTCTGGGGAATCCGGTATTCCGGGTGCTTCACGGCGGGGTCATCTCGGCGATACTGGATATAGCCGGCGCGCATGCCGTGTACCTGCATATATTCAAGCAGGTCGTGGGCAAGCCCATAGATAAGAAGATGGAGCGGCTGGGCAGGATAAGCACGATAGATCTGCGCATCGACTATATAAGGCCGGGCAAGGGGCAGCATTTCACCGCAACGAGCCATATCCTGCGGGTGGGCAGCAAGATAGCGGTATCCCGGATGGAGTTGCATAACGAGGACGGTGTGCTGATAGCGGTCGGCACGGGGACATATACGGCCGGGTAGTCGATTATCAATCTATCCAAACCCCCTTTATCCCCCAGTCTTGGGGGGTTTTAAATTTGGGGGACACCCCCAATTCCCCCGGCCCTTCCGCGGAAGGGCACCTCTTCTCATAATCTTCTGCATAGAAGCGGGCCCTGAATATTTCCTGTCTCTAAAGTGATACACTACCGCTAGTCTTTCCGGCTTGACAGCCTGGGCGAATTCGGTGTATAAACAGTTTCATTAGCGATCAGGTGTTTCCACAAGTTAAATTCGGCAAGACGTTTATAAAAAGAGGTACGAGCAGGTCGATCGGTGATTGTAAATTTATTTACGGTCAAGTGCGGCAAAGGAAGCTTTCTCGGATGGGGAGAGTTTCTTTTTAATAGGTAGGGGACGTATACTGTTATACAGCGTAATGCAGTCGTGGGCGATTAGCGGACCTTTACTCAGTCGAAAGTACCAATGGCAGAGAACAGGAAAGTCAGAATTGAGGAGGCGTAAATATGGCTAATGTACTGGTTATGACCGATACCGTAGCGTGCTTGCCTAGAGACCTAGCTGATCAAAGCGGGATCGTGATCGTCCCTGCGGCCCACATCACGTACGACGGGAATACGTATACCGAGGGCGTCGATATCAGCGCCAAGGAGGCATACGATATCATAAAGAAGGATCCCGACAGCTTTGCAACCGCCGCCATAGCCCCCGGCTTTCTTCTGGAGGAGTTTCGCAAGCTTGCCACGGATCACCGTTCGATATTGTTTATCACTATCTCTTCGGCGTTGAGCGCGGTGGCGCAGTCCGCGAGTGTGGCGGCGGAGACGCTGAGTCAGGAGTCGCCCGAGACCAGGATCAGGGTGGTGGACTCCAAGACCTGCGCGGGGGCTGAGGGGCTTATCGCTCTGGCGATGACCAGGGCTGCGGTGAATGGAATGGATCTGGACCAGCTGGCTGACCTGGCGCTGGAGATGCGTAAAAAGACGGGCGGCGTCCTGATGCTGGACACGCTGGGTTACACATATCGGACCGGGCGGATGACTAAATCGCAGGCGCTGGAGGCCGCTAAACTGAAGATAAAGCCGATAAACCGCATGTCGGATGAAGGCGTGATGGAGTACGTCGATATGGTGCACAAAAGATCCGACGGCTTCAAGAAGATGATCGAAATAGTCAAGAACGACGCGACTACGGACGCCCTGCATTTCATGGTGTCGCATGCGGACGCCCCGGGCGCGGCTCAGAAACTGGTCGATATGCTCAATAAGGAATTCAACTGTCTGAGCATGGTCGTGAGCGACTACAGCCCGGTGATGGGCTATTCCACAGGCCCTGGAGCCATGTTCATCGGCTATCACCCGGAGTTGAATTTGTGAGGCGTAATGTAAATGTCATTATCCGGCTTGACCGGATAATCTGAGGGGGGGGGCACGGCACGCCGTGCCCGTGTGCCGGGGGTAAATTGTAGGGGCGAGGTTCATCTCGCCCCGTCGCGGGCAATCACAAGGATTGCCCCTACGTCGATATATGGAGAGATGTCATAAATTGAACTCACTCGACCGCTTCAGGAAGGTAAATGAATCCTTCCCCATGACCGATCAAATATTGGAGCACAAAAGTCGGGGCGGAAAGGTCTTCGGCTGGCTGTGCACCTATGTGCCCGAGGAGATCATACACGCAGCGGGCGCTTTGCCGATAAGGATCATCGGTTACTCGCACGAGGCCAATTTGGACGATGCCGACGCTCATCTTTACATAAACAATTGCACCTTCTCACGCAGCTGCCTGCAGCTCGGCCTCGAGGGGGAGTACGATTTCCTCGACGGCGTCGTCGGCGGCTCCACGTGCGACGGTGCGCGGCGACTGTTCGATATCTGGCGCCAGTACATCGGTACGCCGTTCCATCACGTCCTCACCGTGCCGCGCAAGTACACCGAGAGGGCGCAGCGCCTGTACTACGACGAGATCGTCGCTTTCAAAAAACACTTCGAGGAATATACCGGCGTCGATATATCCGATGAGGCGCTGCACCAGTCGACGATCCTGTTCAACGAGTCGCGGTCGCTGCTGCGCCGTCTGTACGAGCTGCGCAAGCGGGATAAGCCGCCCATCAGCGGCGCGGAGACGATGGAGGTGCTCAACGCCGCGTACCGCATGCCCAAGGAGATTTTCAACGAATGGCTCGGCGAGCTGATAGGCGATCTGGAGTCGAGCGACAGGGCATGTTCGGGCAGGGCGCGGGTGATGCTGGTCGGCAGCGTACTCACCAACCCCGAGTTCGTCAAGTCCATCGAGGATCAGGGCGCGCTGGTGGTGACCGACGAGCTGTGCACCAGCACGCGATACTGGGGCGATCCGGTAATCATCGATAACGACAGGCCGGTGCTGGAATCGATCTCGCGCCGCTATCTGAACAACTTTCCCTGCGCCCGCATGTATCCCTCCGACGAGCGTTTCAACCGCATCATCGACTTCGCCAAGGACTATCGCGTCGACGGCGTCATCAGCCAGATCGTACGCTATTGCGTGCCGTACGCCCACGACCTGCCGCTGCTGACCGACCGGCTCAACGGGCAGGGCATACCTACCCTCGGCCTCGATGTCGAGTACGGCACGTCGGGCTCGGGGCAGGTCGCCACGCGGGTGCAGGCGTTCATCGAGATGCTGGAGGCTCGCGACAAATGACGATAGAGCGTATGAACAATAAGATCGATTCTATAATCAGGGCCTGCCGGCTGATACGGAAGATGAACCAATCCGGCCCAAACGCCCGGAAGAGCGATATTTTATACTACAACATGCTGGAAGGTTACTATAAGCGTCTACTCTCGGCGCACGATAATAACAATCTCATCGCCGCACATACCGACTTTTTCCCTGTGGAACTTCTATATGCCATGGATATCGTGCCGATGCATACCGAGGTGACGACGTGGATGATAGTTCTTTTCACCGGCGAGATCGAGAATATCCTTGCCTCCGGGTCCGAGCTCGGTTTGGTGTCCGAGATTTGTACGCCTCACAGAGGTATCGCTGGCGCTTATGCTAATGGGGTTGTGCCGCGTCCGGATATGATGTTGTGGTCCAACCTGGTTTGCGACAATACGGCTAAAAGCGGCGAACTTATCGTGGAAATAACGGGCAGCAAGGGGTATTTTCTGGATTATCCTTTCAAGAGCAGTGCCAGCGAGATGGATTATCTGGTAGCTGAGCTGGGCGATTTGGTGGGCTTTCTTGAGAGACAGTCGGGCAGAAAAATGGACTGGGATCGTCTTTCGCACATTGTCGGCCAGATGAATGTGCAAATCGAGTTGATGCGGCAGATCAATGAACTGAGGAAGGCGGTGCCGACGCCGTTTTCCCCGCTTGGTTTCTTGCAGTTGATCACAGCCGATTATCTGTGCCCCGGGCAGCCGGAGGCCATTGCGTACCTGGAGACGCTTCGAGATGAGTTGAGCCAAATGGTTGAAGCCGGTGAGGGTGCGGTATCCAACGAACGCTTCAGGTTGATGAGTTTCTGGTTGCCACCGATGCATATGATGGGGTTTCTGGACAGGATAGCCGAGGAGTTCGGGGCGGTAAGCGTGACCGAGCCATTTTTCACCTTCTGGGGGGAGGGAGAACTCGATCCCGGCAAGCCATTGGAAAGTGTTGCCAGGAAATCGTATATAATCCCTGCGATGCGTATGTTCGGCCCTATGGATGAGCGGGCTATCGGCAGTATTGTCGACTGCGTCGAGCAATATCGTGTCAATGGCGCGGTCTACTACGCGAACATCGGTTGCCGTCATACGTGCGCCACCATTAAGCTGTTTAAGGATGTACTTGCCGATGTAGACGTGCCCATGCTGACAATCGACTGCGATGTGGTGGATCCCACGGTGACGTCCGAGGACGAGGTTCGTGGAAAGCTGGAGCAGTTCTTCGAGATGCTTGAGGATAGGTAGATGGCTCGCTAATCCATGGTTTACCCCTATTGACCTCTTACGCTGCAGCCCGTTACTATTAACACATATTTTACGGTGAAATCCATCGGGTCATAATAGTCGATAGATAAATCATGAACATTATTGGTATAGACGCAGGCAGTTTGACGACCAAGGCCGTCGTTCTGAAGGATGACGGCGGGTTCACCTTCGGCGTGGCCGAGTCGGGCGATGACGCCGGGCGGAGCGCGCTGGAAGCAATCAGGCTGGCGTCCAACGGAAACACTATCGACGTAGCCGACGGTTGTTATATCGTGGCGACCGGCGCGGGCGGCAAGTCGGTCGCATTCAGCCGACAGCATAAGTCGATAAACACCTGCATCGCGCGGGGCGTCCATCGCCTGTTCCCCTCGGCAAGAACCGTGGTCGATATCGGCGCCGAGAGCAGCGCGGCGCTCAAGCTGAATGCCAGGGGGCGCCTGAGCTCGTGGGAGAACCAGGACAAGTGCGCCTCGGGCACAGGCATCTTCCTGCAGCAGATGTCCAGGATAATGAGGATGTCGCCGGGGGAGATGTCTCAGCTGTCGCTCGAGGCCGGGGCCAGGGCCGACATCTCTAACACGTGCGCGGTGTTCGCCGAATCCGAGGTGATATCGCACATACACCGCGTGCCGCCTACGCCGATGGCGGACATCGTGGCCGGCATCTACGCCTCGATGGTGAGCCGCATCATGGCGATGTGCAAGCGCGTCGGCATCGAAAAGGACGTGGCGGTCGTAGGTGGGGTGGCGATGAGCCGGGGGCTGATCGGCATCCTCGAGGAGGAGCTCGGTTTCGATGTCCTCGTGCCGGAGCATCCGCAGATGGTCGCGGCTCTGGGCGCGGCGATAATCGCCAGAGAGAACATCGAAAAGGAAGCTGCGGCATGATAGTTGCGGGCATCGATATCGGCTCGAGGGCGGCCAAGGCGGTACTGATGAAGGACGGCGAGATCGCCTCCACCGTCATCGGCGATACGCTCCCCGACAGCGTGATGACATCGACCACGACCATGTCGAGCCTGTTGGAAGGCACGGGCCTGACCATCGACAATATCGATTACATCGTCGCCACCGGCTACGGCCGGGTGCTCGTTCCGTTCGCCAAAGAGAACGTCTCCGAGATAAGCTGCCACGCGCGTGGCATCAATTGGTACTTTCCCTCGGTGCGCACCATCCTGGACATGGGCGGGCAGGACTGCAAGGCGATAAGTTGCGATGGCGAGGGCAGGGTCACCAAGTTCGTGATGAACGATAAATGCGCCGGCGGCACCGGACGCTTCCTCGAGATGATCGCCGAGGTCCTCGGCGCGACGCTGGAGGAGGCCGGGCGGCTGGCGGTGCAATCGAAAAACGTGGTTCCGTTCAATACCATCTGCGCCGTTTTCGCCAAGACGGAGGCCATCGCCTACCGCAGAAAAGGCATCGAAAAAGGCGACATACTGGCGGGCCTTAACGAGGCCATAGCGCAGCGCAGCCTGAATCTTCTAAAGCGGGTCTCTATCGAAAAGGATTTCAGCATCACCGGCGGTATCGCCAAGAACAGGGGAATGGTGGATAAGCTAACGGAGAAGGTCGGGCTCGAACCGTTGCTGTGCGACGACCCGCAGCTCATCGGCGCGATTGGCGCCGCGCTCTTCGCCGGGGAGCGGTTCAAGGGAACTTCGTCCGGCGGGGTCGAGATCCAGTACGGCTACTCCGACGCCACCGGCGATTATTTCATTACCATCGATACCGCGCGCTGCGATGCATGCGGCGATTGCGTGGACGCCTGTCCCGAGGGGGTGTTCGCCATCGTGCAACAGGACGGGACGGCGCCGCACGCCGCGGTTAGGGAAGAGATAAGGAAGCGGCTGGGCTACGTTTGCCCGGGCGTCGCGAAATGCAAGGCCGACGGCGCAAATTGCCATCGGGCGTGTTCTCGCGACGCCATAGGTCACAGCTGGTAATTTCTTTGGGGGTTTTGTTATGTAGGGGCAGGCCTTGTGTCTGCCCCCTGGCGGGCGACCGCGAGGGTCGCCCCTACAAAAATCCCCCGAATCCCCCTTTATGAAGGGGGGCCAAGGGGGGATTGCGATAAATTGCTCGGCGAGGTGCAGGAGACCTTCTCCTGCCGGTCCTTCCGGTACCGGAAGGATTAGGGGTGCCCCCCCTATTTTTTTAAAATTCCCCCATGAGGGGGGGATACAGGGGGTTGACCGTTTATACAGGCGACGGATTTGAAGGAGGCGGTTAATGACGCATCATACATCGAAAGGTAAGAAGTTGAGGATATCGATCGATGCAATGG
>JAYEHL010000198.1:0-7227 GCA_034659515.1 Chloroflexota bacterium
GGCGTTAGTGTTGGTGTAGGCGTTGGTGTCGGCGTTGGTGTAGACTCAGGAGTAGGCGATTCAACAATAGATTCTGCTGTATGTTGTGCCGGAGATATTATTGTGATAAGTGCTATGAACGTTATGACGATAATCGCGAAAGTAAACCTTTTCGCCATCTGTACCCTCCTGAAGAGTCTTAGTGCCTGGACAGGTGAATTTATAGTAGTCGGAGTACGTACGGCACTGGAAGAGTATACATAATAAGAGATATTTCGTCTAGGTACGATGCCAAGCGGGTTTGATATGTGCTGGATATCTGAGAAGGCTTCAGTCTTTGAGCTCAATTAGGGCAAGGCGATTATAGGTCGCGCCCGATGGCGCGAGGGTGCTTTTCATCAGGCTCACCTCTCGAATCGTGAAGCTGGCTTCCCAGTCGCATGCCGTCGCCGCGACCGTTTGACCGATCTCCGTGCGTTCGTTCGGCGCGGCGTTGTCGCGCACACGTCCCAGCGTCAGGTGCGGCGTGAACCCGCGGCCCTCCGGCTCGAAGCCGAGCGGTTTCATAGCTCTCTCGATGTTGCGCTGCAATTCGGCCAGCGGCTCAATATCGCCCTCAAGAGCTACCCAGATAACACGGGGACGCCGTTCGTTAGGAAACATACCGAGTCCGCCGATATTGAGCTCCATCGCCGGTACGCCGCCGGCCACCCGCTCGACGGCCGAGGTGATGCCGGGCACTGCGTTCGAGTCGATATTGCCGAGGAATTTGAGGGTGAGATGAATGCTGTCCGGGGCCACCCATTTCACGCAGCGGTGTTGGGCGGGATGCAGCCTGTCGATGATCGAACCGAGGGTTGCCTTAACTTCGCCGGGCATCTCGATGGCGATGAACGAGCGAATCTGTCCCATCAGAAAAGTCTCTCGGCGTTGCCGTGGAGGATAAGCTCTTTACCCCCGGCATCGAGGTCGAGCGGATGAATCTGGTTCAGCACCTTGCTCGGCGGCATCAGCGGGTAATCGCTGCCGAAGAGTATCTTATCGGCGCCTATCAAGTCGATGACGTGCTGGTAAATATCCGGCGTGTAGAGGTAGGGCGAAGCCGAGGTATCGACGTAGGTGTTCTTCATCGACTTTTTGACCTCGGGCATGAGGGCGTAGAACGGCATGCCGCCGCCCCAGTGAGCCAGGAGTATCGTCAGGTCGGGGTATCGAATAATCATTTTATATATCTTGTCCGGCGTGAAGGTGTACTTGCCGGGGTAATCGTGCCCCACCGGCTCCGAGGCGTGCACGCACAGCATGAGGTTGTGTCGCATCGCTAATTCCACCATCGAATCGAGGGCCGGCTCGTCTCCCGTTACGAACCCCTGAAACTCGGGGCGCATCTCCCCGATGCCGCGCGCGTTCCCTCGAACGCAGCGCTCCAGCTCGGCGACCTTCTCCGTTTCCGATGTCGGCGGGATAGAACAGAAAGCAACGAGGCGCTCGGGATATCGAGCTACGGAATCGAGGATGTAGTCGTTCGTCTCCTGCACGATGTCGAGGCTACTCCAGTTGGCGTTCATTACCACGGAGCGATCGATGCCCTCTTCATCCATCTTGGTGATGAGGTCTTCGCAGTCGGCGATCTTCGATTTGGGGTTGGCGTAGATGCGGGCGAAGAGCGGGTCGCGCCCGATGTAGCGGTCGCGGTCGTCCCTCATTTTGGAGGGGAATATGTGTGTATGGGAATCGATAATCATGGGTTAGATTGTAAAGTACGATGCCATCGAAATCAATACAGGTATAGTACGGGTTCATTGTTGCAACTGCGACACTGGACAACCGGTACCGGCTGAGCTATAATTTACATGCGATTTAGAGGTAGAGTTTGACTGTCGACTGTGTAGAATTAGGGACAGAAACGGTAGCCTCGGCTGCAACTAGCGATGCCGGGGCTATATTGTTTAATATGTTGCAGAGGTAGGTTGTTTTGCTGTCGAAGGAAGAGATGCAAGAGAAGGCGAAGGTGCTGCGGCGGCATATCATCGAGATGATCGCGGAGTCGGAAAGCGGTCACCCCGGCGGATCGCTGTCGGCGGTCGAAATTATTACTGCACTGTACTTCAATGTATTACGCCACGATCCAGAGAATCCTCAGTGGCCGGATCGCGACCGGTTCGTGTTGAGCAAGGGCCACGCCGCTCCGGTGCTGTACGCGGCCCTGGCCGAGTGCGGTTTTTTCCCGGTCGACGAGCTTTCGACGCTGCGCCGGATGGGCAGCAGGATGCAGGGACACTGCGACGTGGGGACCACCCCCGGCATCGAGATGTCCACCGGCCCGCTGGGGCAGGGGCTATCCTTCGGCATCGGTTGCGCGATAGCGGCACGCCTCGACGGTCGGGATTATCGCGTGTATGTTCTGCTTGGAGATGGCGAGTGCGATGAGGGGCAGGTGTGGGAGGCGGCTATGGCCGCGCCTCATTTCGGGGCGGACAACCTCGTCGCCATTGTGGATCGTAATAGCATACAGCTCGACGGCTGGACCAAGGATATAATGAACACCGAGCCGCTCGCCGATAAGTGGCGCGCCTTCAACTGGCACGTGATCGAGATCGACGGGCATGATATCGAACAGATAATCGCAGCATTGAATGAAGCAGTATCGATCAAGGGCAGGCCGACGGCAATCATCGCCAAGACAGTCAAGGGCAAAGGGGTCAGCTTTATGGAGAACAAGGCTGAATTCCACGGCAAGGCCCCCACCACTGAACAGGCCGAGCAAGCACTGAAGGAGCTGGAGTAGTCATGGCTGGCGAAGCATCGATGAGGGAAACATACGGCAAAACGCTGGTAGAGCTGGGTAAGTCGAACCAGGATATCGTAGTGCTTGATGCCGATCTGTCATCCTCCACGCAAACAAAGTTTTTCGCCAAGGAGTTCCCCGATCGCTTTTTCAACTGCGGTATAGCGGAGCAGAACATGATCGGCATCGCCGCCGGACTGGCCGCATCGGGCAAGACGGCGTTTGCCAGCACTTTCGCGGTGTTCGCTTCGTCGCGCTGCTTCGACCAGGTGCGCATGTCCATCGCCCAGCCTCATCAGAACGTGAAGATCGTCGCCACGCACGGCGGCGTCACGGTCGGCGAGGACGGCGCGTCGCACCAGGCCATCGAGGACCTGTCTCTGATGTGCGCGCTGCCCGGCTTTACCGTGATCGTGCCCGCCGATGCTGTTGAGACGGAGCAGGTTATACGATATGCGGCCTCGACCATGGGGCCGTTCTACATCCGCCTGCCGCGGCTGAAATCGGCGGTGCTGTACGATGAGGGCTACCGCTTCGAGATTGGGAAAGCGGCGACGATGCGTGACGGCAGGGACGCTACGATCATAGCCGTTGGCCTCATGGTGGAGCGCGCGCTAAAAGCTGCTGACGCTCTCGCCGACGAAGGCATCGATGCGCGCGTGCTGAACATGCACACGCTCAAGCCACTCGACGAGGACGCAATAGTCGCCGCCGCCGCGGAGACGGGTGCAATACTTACCGTCGAAGAGCACGTGCGCCAGGGCGGGCTCGGCAGCCGCACGGCTCAGGTGGTTGGGGAAAGCTGCCCCGTGCCGATGTCGTTCATCAATATCGAGGACTGCTTCTCGTCTTCGGGACAGCCTGAGGAGCTGCTGGAGAAGCATGGATTGACTGCGGAGAATATTGTGAAAGAGACAAAAAAGCTGGTCAAGAGGAAGTCGAAATAGCGGACTGATAGAGAAAAATTTAATCGGGTGCTTATCAACCCCCTACTATCCCCCAGTCTTGGGGGATTTTTAGTTAGGATGGGGGACACCCCCAAACCCCCGGCCCTTCCGCGGAAGGGCACCTCTTTTTTAGGATGTCATTCCGGCCCCGTATCGCCGTACGGGGTAAACTCCAGCCGGAATCCATAACGGGCGAGGCTACCTCATACATAGACGTCACTGCGAGGAGTCCTTCCATATACCGAAATGTCACGGAAGGACGATGTGGCAATCTCGGTATGTGTGTGGTCATCGTGTAGGGGCGAAAAATTTTTAGCCCCTACGATATTACGGTCGCACTTGGCCGCTGCCGAGGATTATCCACTTGTACGTTGTCAGCTCCCGCACCCCCATCGGCCCCCGCGCGTGCAGCTTCTGCGTGCTGATTCCCACCTCCGCCCCGAGCCCGAACTGCCCCCCATCGGTGAAGCGCGTGCTGGCGTTGACGTACACGCAGGCGGAGTCCACCTCGTCGACGAAACGCATCGCATTCGAATAGTCCTCGGTGATTATGGCGTCGGAGTGGCCCGAGTTGTAGCGGCTGATATGATCGATAGCCTCGTCCAGCGAGTCGACCACCTTCACCGCGGCGATCAGCGCAAGGAACTCTTTGCCCCAGTCGGAATCGACCGCGGGCTTCGAGTTAAAATCGGAGAGTATCGCGAGCGCTCTCTCGTCGCAGTGCAGCTCCACCTTGGCCTTGCTTAATTCTTTCGCCATCATAGGCAGGAACTTCTTGGCTACCTTGCTGTGCACCAGCACGCAGTCGAGCGCGTTGCAGACCGTCGGGCGTTGCACCTTGGCGTTATAGGCGATGGCCGTCGCCTTTTTGAGGTCGGCGGTCGGATCGATGTACATGTGGCATATACCCACGCCGCTGGCCAGCACGGGAATCGTAGAGTTCTCGTTGACCATCGAAACCAGGCCTTCGCCGCCGCGCGGGATTATCAGATCGATGGCGTCTTTCCGCTTGAGTATTTCGATAACGAGGGCTCGGTCGGTGGACTCGATGAATTGTATGGCGTCGTCGGGGATGCCGCCGCTCTCCGCCGCATCCCTGATCACTTTCGCCAGCGCGCTGTTGGAGCGCAACGACTCCTTGCCGCCGCGCAACACTACGGCGTTGCCCGACTTGAGGCACAGCGACGATATGTCCGATGTTACGTTCGGACGGCTTTCGTATATTGTGCAGATGACGCCCAGAGGCACACGGCGTCGTTCGAGACGCAGGCCGTTGGGCAGCACTCTGGCCTCGATGGTCTCGCCCACCGGATCGGGTAACGCTGCGACGGTGCGAACATCGTCGGCCATGCCCTTGACGCGATCGGAGCTCAACATCAATCGATCGAGCATAGCCGCGTCCATGCCCGATTTCCTGGCGTCGCTGTAATCGAGTTTGTTGGCCTTGATTATCTCGTCCTTGCGCGCCACCAGTGCGTCGGCGATGCCGAGCAGCGCCCTGTTCTTTACCTGGGTGGAAAGCTGCGCCAGCGTCCGCGACGCTTTCTTGGCGGCTTTTACTTTCTTTACCAGCTCTGTGCTATCGGTTTTCATTGATCAACCCCCTGTATTTCAATCCCCCTTGGTCCCCCTTTTGTAAAGGGGGATTTAGGAGGATTTTTGTAGGGGCGAAAAATTTTTCGCCCCTGCGTGGCGTACCCGTCATTCCGGTGAAAACCGGAATCCATGGCGGGCGAGGCGACCTCGCCCCTACCAACAACCTGTCATTGCCCGACTTGACCCCTGCCTTCGCTGGGGCGCAATCCAGACGGGCTAGATCATCCGGCTTGACCGGATGATGACATTTAATGTTACAACACCACAATATTGTCTCTGTGCACGACTTCGTCGCCGTAGCCGTATCCCAGCAGCCCCTCGATCCTGTCCGAGCGCGCGCCCTTTATCTTCTCGACGTCGGCGGCAGCGTAGTTGCTGATGCCGCAAGCTATCCGCTCGCCGGATTCCGTTGTAATATCCACCGCATCCCCGCGTTTGAAGCCGCCCTCGACGGCCCTGACGCCGGCGGGCAGCAGGCTCTTGTTGCCCTTGCTTAAAGCCGCCGCCGCGCCTTTGTCGACGGTGATCCTGCCCTTCGTCGCCAGCCCGGAGAGTATCCAGCGCTTGCGGCTCTCAACCCTGTCGCTGGCGGACAGGAACATGGTGCCGACGGACTCGCCTTTTATAAGTCTCGGTAGCAGGTCGGGCTCGCTGCCGCCGGCTATCACCACCGTCGTTCCCGATGCCGTAGCGAGTTTAGCCGCCTGTATCTTGGTGGTCATGCCGCCCGTTCCTCGCCCGCGCGTCCCGCCCGCCATCTTCTCTATGCTCTTGTCTATCTTTTTCACGATGGGGATCAGCTTAGCTTTTTTGTCGACGGCGGGATCGGCGTCGTATAAACCGGCGACATCGCTCATTATCACGAGGAGGTCTGCATCGATCAGATTGGCAACCATGCCGGAGAGATTATCGTTATCGCCGAAGTGCGCCCCCTCCAACTCCTCGATGGCCACGACGTCGTTCTCGTTGATGACGGGCACCACGCCCAGTTCAAGTAATGTCAGTAGCGTGTTGCGGGCGTTGAGGTAGCTCAGCCTGTCGGCCAGGTCCAGCTTTGTCAGCAGCGCCTGCGCCGTGACGATGCCGTGCCGGCGGAACAGCTCGGTGTAGGAGTTCATCAGCACGTGCTGACCCACCGCCGCCATCACCTGCCGCATGGGGACGTCCTTCTTGTCCCTGGGCACCTTGAGGTACTGTTTCCCCGATGCCACCGCGCCGGACGAAACGAGCGCTATCTCCCGCCCCTGTTTCCTGAGCCCCGCAGCCTGCCGCACGATGTTGGAAAGAACCTTCATGTCGATGCTGTCGGTTCCGTTGGTGAGCAGGTTGGTGCCGAATTTGGCCACGATTCTTTTGTATTGTTTACTCTGCTTTGTCATACGGGCGCACTCCAAGTTGCACTATTATAACATAACGAGGAGTGGATTAAAGGGGAGGATATACGCTTGACTATCTATAATCAAATGCAGAAATATTTACAGATGAGCAAGTCTCCTGGCTTCTTTAAAACCAGCGACGGTTAGCTTGAATAGCATACCGCTATCGTGTTCAATATATCCGCGTTCACATAAATGTTTGAAAGCTTCAATATACGCAGCGGTTATTGCAGGATCAGCCTCCTCGTTGGTAGGGAAATCTTGGTTTTCTACTCTTATAAATGAACCTTCGTTAAGTTGAATAAAACAGAAAGTTCCTTGTGGAGCAGCAGCAATGAGTAATTCTCTTTCTTCGGCGGAGAGTTTTCTCTTATTATATATTTCTCTAGCCTTATTTCCGCTTGTTAGAGCTGCCTGACACAATGCTACTAGTGCTGCTATATCAATCATTTACGTCTCTCCAAAAGACCTTTCTTCTAACTTCTTAATCCAATTTACGAACTTTTCACGTTTGGGTTTTAAGTCACTGCGTGGGGAACCT
>JAYEHL010000199.1:0-7155 GCA_034659515.1 Chloroflexota bacterium
GAGCCTCAAGGAGGGCGCTACCTCCTCCGCCTTGCCGACATCGCGATACAACAGCGTGGCGGCCCGCTCCGGCGGAATCACGGAAAAGATAGCGTTCTCAAGCATCAGGATGCGATCGGCGACCCCGAAGGCGAGCGCCGCCTCGCTGCCCCCCTCGCCGATAATCACCGCGACCACCGGCGTCGGCAGATCCGACATCTGGGCCAGGCACTGGGCGATGGCGTTGCCCACGTCCCGCTCCTCGGACTCAAGGCCGGGGTGCGCCCCCGGCGTATCGATGAGCGTGATCACCGGCAGCATGAACTTAGCCGCCAGCTTCATCGCACGCTGTGCCTTCCGAAAGCCCTCGGGGTAAATCCAGCCCATCCTGCCGCCCTCGCCGTGGCCGCGTTCCTGCGCTACGACTACGGCCGTGCCGCCTCCGATATCCGCCAGCCCGCAGACGACCGACTCGTCATCGCCATAGCAACGGTCGCCGTGAAGCTCGATGAAGCTGGTGCATATGCGCCCGATGTAGTCCAGCGCGGTGGGCCGCGCCTCGTGCCGGGCGAGCTGCACGCTCTTCCATGCCGATTCCCTGCGCGGCGATATCGGCGGATACGGCCCGAACCTCCGCTTGATGGTGATGCGATACTGCGACGAAAGCTGGTCCAGCAGCACGGCGAGCAGCTCCCTCATCCGCGGGCGCTCCACGATGAGGTCTACCATCCCGTGCTTGAGATGAGATTCGGCGGTATGCGCATCCGGAGGAAGCTCCCCACCCTCCACCTCCGCCAGCAGGCGCATTGGGGAGAAGCCCAGTAGCGCCTTGGGCTCGGCGACGATTATGTCAGCCATGTTGGCGAAACTGGAATAGACCTCGCCGGTGGTGGGATTGGTCATCACAGCTATGAAAGGCAGGTTCGCATCGGTGAACTGCTTCGCCGCCGCCACGGTCTTCGCCATCTGCATCAGGGCAAGAACGCCCTCCTGCACCCGCGCCCCCCCGCTGGACACGACGGCCACCAGCGGCAGCTTCTTCTTCAGCGCATGCTCGAATGCCAGGGCCACCTTCTCCCCCACCACACACCCCATCCCCCCACCGAGGAAGCCGAAGTCCATGACTATCACCACCGTCCATGTACCCTCTATCTGGCAGACCCCGGTTACCACAGCCTCCGGCAAACCGGTGCGCTTCTGCGCCTCGAAGACGCGTTTCTTATACGACGACTCACCGGAGAAAGACAGCGGATCGAGGGATGCCAGTGCCCTGTTCGTCTCGATAAAGCTACCGCTGTCGGCAAGAAGCTCTATACGCTCATAGGCTGTTATCTGGTAATGATACCGGCAGCTGGGACATATCCGGTAGCGCTCAAAGAAATCATCGGCTAACAGATCGGTGCCGCAATACAGGCATTTATCCATTTTATCGAGAGTGCCGCGCTCCGGCAGCTCCGAACGGCGCATTACTAATTTATCGAAAAACCCCCTCATCATGCTGCATCATCCTCCGTTAATTCCGGCCTCATCAACACCTCGCGCGATTTTCCCGGCTCCCCGGCGGCCACGATGCCCTGATCCTCAAGCATATCTATTATTTTGGCCGCCCTGGGATAGCCTATCCCCAGCCTGCGCTGGAGGAACGATGTCGAGATGTGGCTATGACCGGCTACCAGCGCCATTGCCTTTTTCAACAACGGGTCCTCGCGCGTCTGCTCGGAGTCCGCCTCATCCAGGTCCGGCACCAGCTGGACGCCGGCTTCCAGCGGATGCTGCGTGATCCAGTAGCTTACCAGCCGTTCGATCTCGGGCTCCGAGATAAAGCTTCCCTGCAGTCGCCTCGGCTTGGGTGCGTCCGGCGGCAGGAAAAGCATGTCGCCGCGGCCGAGCAGCTTCTCGGCGCCGACGGCATCGAGGATGGTGCGTGAATCGATCTGCGACGCCACAGCGAAACTTACGCGCGCCGGGAAATTGGCCTTGATCAGGCCGGTGACGACATCCACCGACGGGCGCTGCGTGGCCACTATCAGGTGTATGCCGGTGGCCCGCGCCAGCTGCGCCAGGCGGCAGATCATGCGTTCCACCTCGTCCGGCGCGGTCATCATCAGCTCCGCCAGCTCGTCGACTATCAAAACGAGGTACGACAGCGGTTTATCCACGCGCGGGTTTTTATTATACGATTCGATGTCCCTGGCGCCCACCGCCGCCAGCCTCTCGTAGCGGTGATCCATCTCGCGCACCAGCCACTTCAGTGTCGATACCGCCTTATCGTGGTCGACGACCACAGGGACGAGCAGATGCGGCACGTTATTGAACGAAACCAGCTCCACCCTCTTGAGATCGACCATGAGGAAGCGCACCTCCTCCGGCGTGGCATGCATCAGAAACGTGGCGATTATCGACTTCATACACACGCTCTTTCCGCTATTGGTGGCGCCCGCTATAAGCAAGTGCGGCATCTTGGCCAGGTCGGCGACTATGCTCTCGCCCGACATACCCTTACCCAATGCCAACGGGAGTTTGGTTTTACCCCTGATCTTCTGGAACGGCGACGTCTCCATGATATTCCTCAGACTGACCGAAGCCGCTATAGGGTTGGGCACTTCGATGCCCACCATCGCCTTCCCCGGTATCGGAGCCTCTATCTTTATCGAAGGCGCCTCCAAAGCCAAGGCCAGGTCATTGGCCAGGGAGGCGATCCGTTCCACCTTAACCCTTGTCTTGGACGTCTCCTGCAAGCGTACTCGCACGGTGCCGTCTCTGTCCTTTTCCTTCACCTCTTTGAACTTGCGATCCCATCCCGGCTCGACACCGTACTGCGTGACGGCGGGGCCGACGTTGGCCTGTATCACCTTGGCCTCGACGCCGTAACTCGCGAGCGCCTCCTCGATTATCCTCGCGCCGCGCTCCGTGTCGACCGGTGAAGGCTCGGTATCCAGCTCCCGATCCAGCAGGGCCAGCGACGGCAACTGCCACCTGCCCGCCGCTTCGCCGATCGTCTCAACCGGCTCGACCGCGTCCATCACCTCCACCCTCTCCTCAACCGCGACGGGAACGGGCTCCTTCTTCCTCAACCTGCGCGGCTCCCGGACCCGCTCGACTGAATGTTCGATAACCGCAGGTGCCGTCCCGATAACGATCTTTGGTTTCTTGAGACGTTGCACGGGATGTTCCTTGAAATAACTCACCGGCCGGCATATGGCCTGCCATAGATATCGATGCAGCGGGTAGCGGCGATAGAGAGCGGCGACGCCCGGCGCGGCGCGCGACACCAGCAGCCGGCTCCTTCGCGGTATTATCAACACGATGCCGAGCAGGATGAGGCCCGTAACGATAAGCGCGCCGCGCGCCACCGAATCCCCGACAACCGCATCGCCAAAGCTCCCGCCGAAATCGAAGATCGAGATGATACAGAAGACGGCGAATAATATCGCGATAACGCCCAGCCAACGGTTCCAGTACCTCAGCGACAGGGAATTGGCTATGGAGTTCAGCCACCGGTTCCCCCGACGCATGAAGTCGGCGATCTGCCGTCTCCATATCGCCCATACGACCAGCGCCACCACCGCCACAGCGATGATGATAAGCCCCCACCCAAGAGTATCCACGAGGGTGCTCCATGCATCGTCCAGCCCGGACATCACTTCGGAGCTAAAGACTACAAGCAGCGTCACCACCACTATCAGCAGGATGGACAGCGCTATCACACGCAGCCCGGTGCCGCCGGATATGCGGGGACGACCATCCCCAACCCTCTTATTCGCCCTGGCTCTTCCCATAATTTACACCTAAAACATGGACAACTGCTTCGGTTCGGGCTCCGACGGCTTGGTCTCCTCGACCGGTGCCTCCGCCGACTGCGACAACAAAGACGGTATCTTAAGCATATCCTCCATTATCACCTTGCGCAAGCTGCCCTGGTGCAGCGCCGCCGCCGGGTGGTACATAGCGAAATATATTATCCCATCGCCCTTACGGGATGTGCCGTGCAGCTTGCCGATGGCACCACCGGGGAAGAACCTCGCCATAGAGTGCCGCCCAAGCGTGACGATCATCTTCGGCTTTATAATCTCGATCTGGCGATCAAGCCACTTGCGGCACGCGCCCACCTCGTCGGGCAGCGGGTCTCGGTTCCCCGGCGGCCGGCACTTGATGATATTCGCTATATACACGTCCTCGCGGCACAACCCGACGGACTTCAATAGCTCGTCGAGGAACTGCCCGGCAGGCCCGACGAAAGGACGGCCCTGCTGGTCCTCGTGCCAGCCGGGCCCCTCACCGATGAAGAGTATATCCGCATCCTCCCGCCCCTCGCCGGGCACGGCCTGCCTGCGCTGCTTACAAAGCCTGCAATCCTCGCATTGTCTGATCGATTTATATAACTCGTTAAAATTACTCAAGAAGCCAATCCTCCGGAACGCCAGTCTCTAAGCACGGTCAAAACACCCACTATAATAATAACCCCTCCGACAAGGTCTCGCAAAAAAGATGCGTCTACCTGGTTGGCGAGGAGGCTGCCCAGCAGAATGAAGATGATGGCGCCGGGAACAATCCAGATCGCCACATCCGACCGTAGCGTCTCCTGCCGGAAGTGGGTTATCGCGCCGAAAAGCGATACCATTGCGATAACCGCCAGGGAGACGCCCTGGGCTGTGTGCTGGTCCACATCCATAAGCACCACCATAACCGGAATCAACACCACGCCGCCCCCCACGCCCATTATACCGGCGAGCATCCCCGCAACAAACCCGACTAATACTTCAATCATACGTCTACGACCTAAGTCAATACCATAACGAAACCCACACAAATAAGGAAAAAACCGAAAAGCCAGCGCAGATGTCTTTCAGGCACATACGTCATCATCTTCGCCCCCAGACAAGCGCCGACCACCCCTCCCGCAGCCAGCAGCAGAACAAGCTTCCACTCGATATAACCCAAAACCCCGTAGGTGATCGCGCCCGCCACAGCCATGGGGAAGATTATAGCAAGAGAGGTACCGTGAGCCTTGTATTGCGATACATACAGAACGCCCACAAGAAGAGGCACGAGGAAAACGCCCCCGCCTATACCGGTAAGCCCCGCCAACAAACCCACCCCCGCGCCGATCAGGAGACCACTAAGAGCTTTCCCTCTCAATAGATACCCGCCCTAATTTATTCAGGGATGATAGCATAGCGATGTAATCAAGTCAATTAAAGGCGATGTAGATTTGAAAATGGGGACTTCTAGAGGGAACTATATACTTTGCAAGAAACTATGCGACGGAGTTTCGATATACCGCACGAAGTCACTGATGGTAACAAACTGCTTCATGCTGTCCACATCCACCTCGATATTGAAATAGCGCTTTGCTTAATGCTGAAGTGGGGCCCAAAACAATCTATCGTTGTCAAGGATATGGCTTTAAAAGAAGAGCCTGATAGAAATCTGATATGGACTACTTCCCCGCGTTATCGATATAACGCACAAAATCCTCGACTAAAACGAACTCTTTCATGCTATCGATATCGACCTCAATATCGAAGTCGCCCTCCACAGCGATGATGATCTGGACCCAGTGCAGGGAATCGGCCTTTACATCCTTCAGAGCGGTCCCCATCTCTATATCGTTCTCGCTCACATGCGTCACTCTGGCGATGATCTTCTTTAGCTGCTCAAGGGTCAACATGCCCCCTCCTTGGATTCGATGAAAACTATTAGATTTTAGCCAACCCCCGATCTTAATCCCCCTCAGTCCCCCTTTAACAAAGGAGGATTTAAGAGGACTTCAAAAACAGTGGGCGTTTAAGAAAGGACAACTCTTACCGATATGTCATTGCCCAACTTGATCGGGCAATCCAGAGGGCGATTCGCAATCGCCGCTACCCGCTAGTATTATGCCGAAATCACTGCTGGTTAACAAGCCCCTGTATCTTCCCAAGCTCGACTCGAAGCTTGTCCACGAAACCGCTTTCCAGCGCCTGCCTCGCCTGCCTCATGGTGCCGGCTATCTGGGCGGCATCGCTGCTGCCATGAGCGACGCAGGCCACGCCGTCCACCCCCCACATCGGGCCGCCCCCCAGCGCGACGGCGGGGCTCAAAAGGCGATAGAGCTTATCGTTGGTGATCTTCAGCGCGCTCTCCGGCAACTGATCCTTCAATTCAGCACCGAGCCACTTCGTCACCGTCCTCCCCAGTCCCTCGCAGAACTTCACCAGTATGTTCCCCACGAAACCGTCGCACACGATCACATTGGCCCTGCCCAGAGGTATGTCCATGCCTTCGACATTGCCGATGAAATTGAGCCCACAGCCCTTCAGCAGCGGATACGCCTCCTTGGCCAGCTCGTTGCCCTTGCCCTCCTCGGCGCCGACGTTGAGCAAAGCGACGGTGGGGTTTTCGATGCCCATGAAGCTGCGGACGTAGACGACGCCCGCCACGGCGAAATTGACCATGTGATACGGCTGCGCGCCCACAACGGCCCCGAGATCGAGGACGACCGTGTTCGGGGCCAGCCCCACGAAGGCGCCACCCACCATGGGTCGGTCGATGCCGGGCAGCATGCCCAGGTGCTGCATTGCGCTGACCATGCACGCACCGGTGTTGCCGGCGCTGACGGCCGCATCGGCCTCGCCCTCCTTGACCAGCTTCGCGGCGATGGAGACGGAGTTATTGGGACGGCGGAACACCTCGAAGGCCGCTTCCTGCCCGTCCTTTATCACTTCGGCAGCCTCGACGATGCGGTAGCTGACGCCTTCAACGTTGTGCTTCGCGATCTCCCGCTCGATATTTTCGACTATGCCGACCAGAACGATCTCGGTATCCAGCTCGCGCGCCCCCTCGATAGCGCCCTTCACTATCTCAGACGGGGCGAGATCGCCGCCCATTGCATCGATCGATATCCTCAACTTCTTACCTTTCGATGTATGATGCGTCATTAACCGCCTCCTTCAAATCCGTCGCCTGTATAAACGGTCAACCCTGTGCAAACTGGGACATAGTTTACAATTTAAACCTGGGACATCGTTTACACTTTTAGTCATGTTTTACAGGGGAAACCTTTCTCATCGTTTCGTTTATTATACCGAGCGGGAGGAAGCTGAAAAGAATCTCCCACAGGCAATCGTCTAACTGCTTTAGAGCTATAGGCTCTCCGGCGAGGGCCTGAGATATATAGATCCACTTACCTTTCCA
>JAYEHL010000200.1:0-7084 GCA_034659515.1 Chloroflexota bacterium
GATAGCGTCCTCATCGTAGCTGGCCACCGCCTTTTCCCCTGGAATCGGGAAACCGCCCCACGCCTTGTAGAACTCTTCCCGACTCACCCGATGATACGGGACATATGCGCCATAAGAAGTTATCCCTACCATCAATACACCTCCTTTTTTATAATTAGCGGTTTATTTCAGTTTAAGAGGTACGAACTATACCCCAATAAACATGACTCCCTCAATTGAATCATTCCTATCCGATGACCTCCGACTCACGCAGCTTTTTTATTCTATCGTCATCGTATCCTATCTCACGCATGATCTCATCCGTATGTTGGCCGAACTCGGTGCTCCAATTCCTCACCTGGAACGGGGAGTCCGAGAGCTTGTGCATCGAGCCAACAGTCTTGATCTTGCCATGAGTAGGATTATCGACCTCTACGATCATGCCGCGGGCAATAAGATGGGGATCGTTCTCCAGCTCATCGACATCGAGTACAGGCGCAACACAGGTATCCTTCTGCTTAAGGATGTCCATCCACTCATCGCGCGTTTTGGTGAGAAACTTCTCGCGGAAGACCTTGAACATCTCGTCCCGCTTCTCGCCCTCATCGAATTCGAAAGGTATAAATTCCTCGCAGTCGAGCAACTGACACAGGTTGGCGAAGAACCACGGCTCGAGGGCTCCCAGGCTGATATATTTGCCGTCCTTAGTCTCATACACATTATACCAGGGGTGGTGACCGGAGAACATCGTATCCCCCCTGTGAGGAACATCGCCGTGGCCGAAGATATACGGGTTTATCTGCATCGAGGTCATCTCGACGACGGCATCGGTCATAGACATATCTATGTACTGCCCCTTGCCCGTCTTGCCCCGCGATACCAGCGCGGCCAGAATGCCGACGGCTGCGGACATGCCGCCGGTGAAATCGCCGATGACGGTGCCGGGGATAACCGGCTTGCCGCCCGCCTCTCCGGTTAGACCCAGAAGACCGGCGTATGAGATATAGTTGATATCGTGCCCCACCATATCACGGTACGGGCCGTCCTGACCGTATCCCGATAGCGACGCGTACACGATACCCTGATTTATTTCCTTTACGCTGTCATAGTCGACGCCAAGCCGTTTCACCACCCCGGGCCTGAAGCCCTCCATCACCACGTCGGCGGTCATGACAAGCTCCTTAAATATCCGCTTACCTTCCTCCGATTTCAGATCAAGCCCCATGTTGCGACAATTGCGCAGACCCGGACGAGCCGAGTCGAACAGCATCATCACCGGCCCGCCCCGTTTGGCCGGATTGGCATCGAAAACCTTGATGATATCGGCACCAAGGTCTCCCAGCATAAACGAGCAGAATGGGCCCGGGCCAAGCCAAGCCATATCGAGTATCTTTATTCCTTCAAGTGCTAACGGCATCTCTTTACCAACCTCATAATCTGGTTTCCTACTAATTTAAGTCTGTCGATCTGTGTATATTTAAAAGTTCTCTAATCCATAATAATGTCTATAAAAAAGCAGCTAAATAGCTGCTAAGATCACCCTGTCTTATTATACATCGCTCCGAGAACATCGCTGTCACCTGCTGATCACCCCTGCACCACCCAGTGCATCTATACTATTACTATCATAACCTATCTCGGCAAGGATTTCAGCAGTGTGCTGACCGAACCGAGTGACCACGTTCCTGACCTCGACCGGAGAATCCGACAGCTTATGCATAGAGCCAATCTGCTTAAGACACCCCGCTGCAGGGTGATCGAACTCGAGAATCATCTTGCGAGCTATCAGTTGTGAATCGAACTCCAACTCATCGATGTCATAGACCGGAGTAAAGCATGTATCCTTGTACATCAACAAGTCCATCCACTCATCACGCGTTTTAGTTAAAAACTTCTCACGGAAGAAGCTGAACATCTCTTCCTGCTTCTCGCCCTCGTCATATTGATGTGGTATGAATTCCTCACCATCGAGAAGCCGGCACAGGTTAGCGAAGAACTTAGGCTCAAGCGTAGCGATACTGATATATTTCCCATTCTTTGTCTCGTATACGTTATACCATGGATAGTGTCCGGAAAATATAGTATCGCTCTTTTTAGGAGGCTCTCCCCGCTGGTATAGATAGGGGTTTATCTGCATGGAAGTCACTTCAGTTATTGCATCGGTTATAGACACATCCACAAACTGGCCTTTACCGGTCCGCTCACGCGACATTAGCGCCGCCAGAATGCCCGTTGAGGCGCACATGGCCCCGGCCCAGTCGGCGACAACGGCACCCGGTATGATGGGCTTCCCGCCTTTCGGGCCAGTCACACCCAGCAGTCCGCTTACCGCCAGGTAATTGACGTCATGCCCCACTATATCCCGGTACGGCCCATCCTGTCCGTAGCTTGACAGCGATGTATAGACGATTCGCGGGTTTATTGCCTTTATGGTATCGTAGTCGACGCCCAGCCGCTTTACCACACCGGGGCGAAAGCCTTCCATCAACACGTCCGCGGTATTAGCCAAATCGTAGAAGACCTGCCTGCCTGCTTCTGCTTTAAGATCCAGGCCCATGGTGCGGCAGTTGCGCAACCCGGGGTAGTTATCGAATACCATCTTAGGTAAAGCACCGATGCGCTCCATCTGGACATCAGATATCTTTATCACATCGGCGCCGAGATCTCCAAGCATTTCGCTACAGAAGGCCCCAGGGCCGATCCAGCACATATCGAGTATCTTTATACCTTCGAGAGCCAGAGGCATTTTAAAACTAACTTTCTACATTATTATTTACTGAGCAGCTCGTCCAAATCGAGCGGTTCGCCCTTCGATGGATCACTCACCAGGCTTATTGCGCCAACCGGACACACATCCTCGCACACGCCACACCCCATGCACTTGGACTGGTCGATCTCGGCAACCTCGCTGCCCAGAGTAAGCGCATTGAAGTGGCAGCAACCGTCGCAACTGCCGCACCCGTTGCAATCGTCGCTCACCTGAGCCACATAACCAGAGGCCACGAGAATGGGCACCGCTCCGCCGAGCAGGTTCCACATCTTTATACCAACGCAACAACAGCTACAGCAATTGCAGATAGCAAAGAACCTGTTGCCCACATCCTTCTTGAAATACGCGCACTGGACATCGCCGCGCTTATGCGCCGCCTCGATAACCTCGACAGCTTCCTCCTGCGTGCACTTGCGAAATATGGGACTCTTCTCAGCGATAAAGGAGGCGTAGGGATCCCCGATTATCAGACATACTTCCATGGGCGGGGGAAGGCACGACTGCTCCGCAGCGGCGCGGCAGGCGCAAGACCCGAGCGCAATTGCATCCGGGCTGTCCAAAACGATATCCCTCGCGACTTTGTACGGGATAACCTGTTCCGGTGGGGTAATGGATATCGGATCCTTCTGCGTAACGAGTTTAATCGCTTCATTCACTTTAACTACCTTGCCATGATAATAGCTGGTATCCAGCGATATCGAATTCTCCGCCACACGCTGCACGGCGGATTCGAGCATCTCGTCGATGCCCGCCTCAGGCACTTCTGTCCTTTCCCTGGGAGTCAATCCGGACGCATTGAGCGCGTGGAAGATAAACTGGTCGATATACTTGAGGTAAACGTACGCAGAGAAAAAATCGCTCTTGTTCTCCAGAGAATATGAATTATAGAGCGCCTTCGTCACTTCATCCATATTTCCCCTCCACTGCTTATTTTTATTCAGTCCTAACCCTATCGCCCAAGCCACCTGCGATATCGTATACGATGACCATATTCACTATCGACATCACAAAGATAACGGGTCGATTCCTCTCCCCGTTATCTAAGTATATACCTCATCACCTAATTTGAAAACTCATTTATGATTTTTCTTCTGCGATTTACGCCACTCCACATACTGGCGGCAACCTTCTTCAATGGATGTCTTAGGCTGCCACCCTAACTCCTTCCTCGCCTTGGAACTATCTATGTACATTCCATCCCTGACGAACTTTAGATCAGAACGTGTCAGGAATGGCGCATCTTTAGATTTTATCAACCTGCCCCAAAACTCCATCACTGCAGCCGATGCATACACTACACTGAGGGGAACTTGCAGGCGGAAATCCGACTTACCTGTAGCACGTGCCATTGAATTGATAAAGTCACGGTAAGTTACTACACCTTCCGGCGATATGTTGTATATCTGTCCGCCAGACTTTTCACTTGTCGCCGCAAGCATGATGCAGTCTACTACATCATGAACGTGAACCAATGCTGTCTTAGCCATAGCATTTCCTGGTAAAACCGGGAACATCTTTACATAGCGGTATATGCGATCGGTAAGCAGCCTGCACCGAGGACCGTAAACCATACAAGGACGGACTACAACTGCTGAAATTTTACCCTGCTTGTGGTAATCGAGAACAATCTGTTCCGCCTTGGCTTTAGCACAATCATAATATGCTTCACGCGTCAACTCAACATCCAAGTAAGGAGCAGATTCATCTGCGGGAGTATCACCCAGCGCAGCTTCGCCTACTACGGTGCCAGAACTCACGTAAACAAATCTCTTAACTCCGGCTTCTATACTAGCGTTAAGTATATTCTCGGTACCGTTGATGATACAATGCTCGAAGTCCGGCCACTCCCCCCATCCCGGCAACACCCTTGCAGCTGCATGGATTATCACACCCTTGCCCTTTGCAGCAGACACTAAACTATCATAATCCTCAACATCACCGAAAACAATTTCCGCCCCTGTCGTCTTCAGATGGCTTATATCTGAAGTCTGACGCGCTAAGGCCCGCACTCCATAACCACTCTCCGTCATTCGCTCTACGAGATGTCCTCCTAAAAGTCCGGTGCTACCAGTTATCAGCACTGTCTTAATCTCCTCTCCCACTACATTTAATCTCCTTAACTGAGGCATCCCCTATTTATAGAGCTTGGCCTTCAGTTCATCCAGCCCCAGCCTGTCCAGTGTCTCCTTTGTCGGACGGCCGTCTTCAGCGAGGCCCCTGACAGGATAGTACTCCTTCAGCATTAGCTCCAGGTCGGGAGCGCAACCAGCAGCGCCTCCATCAGTGTTCGGGGTCAATAATTGCCTAGGTAAACGATCATCGGCAGACGTAATACCCATGAGATTGCTGAGCCCCCTCTTCATATGCCATATCCGCTCACCACACTCCTCCAGCTCCTTGAAATTGTAATCGAAGCCGGTGGTCGCATTCAGCATTCCGCTTATACTTTCCCCATTCAAGGTCTCTACAACCATATAGCATATAGCCATCGAATTGTATATGGAACCCAGGTCCTGCCCGTGCTTCACCATCTCAGCCGCGCCCTCATTCTTCTTCACATCGATGCCGGAAGGTATCCCTATATCCGCCCATGCGAAAATTCCTGTGCCGATGCTATATGACGGATCACTGGTATGACAAGCGCCTCGAGTACCTGTTGCGTAGCCAAGCCCGAGAAGGTAATTCGCCCTGGGATCATGTGCCGGAACCTCCATGCCTTTTACTTCGACCGCAAAGTCGGATGCACCCTTACCGATCTTCTCGGCAGCCCGCTTCGAGCCTTCAGCCAACACATCGCCGAATCCTTCACGATTGACGATATTCTCGATCATTTTCACAACGGCAGCATCGTCACCCCATTTAAGCTCGATGCCATCCATCTCCGCAGCAGTTATAATGCCGCGTTCAAAGCAATCCATGGCCATGGCTATAGTCCCGCCGCAGGATATAACATCCATGCCATGCATATTGCACATATCGTTCATCTTGATAACCGCAGCCATATCACCGATCATCAACAAACTGCCCAACATAGCAGCCCCCTCATATTCAGGGCCTTCCCCTTCCATACCCTGGTATGGACCTTCAGGGATAGTGACATGCCGTTTGCAGCCGACCATGCAACCATGACATGAATCGTTGCCGAGATAATAGGGAGGCCCGCTTAGAACGCCGCCATCGATCTTCGAGGATATCGCTGTATTATCACCAACGGTCCAATTTTTACCAGGAAGATCTCCTATCAATGCGCTGATGCCGAGCGCCGCATTGGTGCCCTGCGCTCCAAGGACCTGTGCAACTATACTTTCCTTCGCTTTATTAAGAGCTTCCTTGCGCAACTCGTTGAACTTATCCTGATCGGCCAGAGGAATCTTCCCGCTTCCACGGACAACCACGGCCTTGAGCTTCTTGGAACCCATAACGGCACCCAGGCCACACCTGCCGGCAAAGTCCCTCTTCTCGTTACATACGCAAGCAAATCTTACCAGTTTCTCTCCGGCAACTCCGATGGAGATGACCTTGACCTGCTTCTTTCCACCATGTCTTTCCTTTAAGATATCTGTAATTTCTTGCGTGTTCTTTCCCCACAGATCCGATGCATCCTTAATCTCAGCCTTATCATCTTCGACGACAAGGTAAACCGGCTTATCGGATGCTCCGCTGACAATGATTCCATCCCATCCCGCCTGCCTGATCTCCGTAGCAAAGTTGCCCCCGCTTGAACTCTCACCGAATATGTTAGTAAGAGGCGACTTAGCACAAATCGAGAATCGGGCTCCGCCCGGCACACTAAGACCGCTAGTCGGGCCCGTGAGAATAAATAGAGGATTTTCCGGAGATAGCGGATCGACCTTTGGATCGATGCGGTCGAACATCAGTTTCGCCCCCAGCCCGCTTCCCCCGATGAACTTGCGAATAATTTCTTTGTCTATGATGGAGTTTGTGACGGAACCTTTAGTTAAATCGACTTCTAACATCCTGCCTTGAAAACCTGCCATCAATATTCTCCTTTCGGCCTAAATATAGCCTAAATTCTTATACATAGTATATAAACCGATTTATGTAGCCCAGTTTATACACAACCTACCAGAGAAGAAATATATCATTTGAATAAAAACAAGTCAAGTAAGATAACATGTATTCCAGCTTGTTAATCTCATATGCTTTCCCATTAGGTTTAATATCATTTTGTTATACTAAACTATCTTGAGACTGCTGAAAAAGTCGAAGATTCATTGAGGCGAAATATTTTTCGAGGTATGATTAAGGCAGAGGAATTACCAAGGAGATTAAGCAATGCTGAGAAGCAAATCGAAGCAACAGTCCTTTTACGGA
>JAYEHL010000201.1:0-6969 GCA_034659515.1 Chloroflexota bacterium
CCAGAAAGGTGGCCCTCACTGCGTGCATGCGCAAGCTTCTCACAATCCTGAATGCTATGCTTAAAAATGGTTCTCATTGGTCGCCAGTTTGTATAGAAAACTCTTGACAATCAAGACAGTTGCTACGTTCGTGTCGGGCATGCGGTGGCGGGCGCCCCTACGGATGATACGGTTGTATGGGCAATGACGATGAAGCGGTGGGTGGAACCCACCCTACAATCGAATATTCGAGGTATAATAGATGATAGTGCCGTGTCGATTTTAATTCTTTGGGGGTTTGATTGAGCGAGATAATGGTCGCGGTTGGCGCGATAATCGAAGATAACGATGGTCGAATTTTGCTCGTTAAGCATAAGCCCGAGCGCCGGGGATACTGGCAGGATAAGTGGATCTGTCCCGGCGGCAGGTTGGAGCCGGGCGAGACGATGGAGGATGGGGCCAAGAGGGAGGTGAAGGAGGAGACCGACCTCGATATAGAGGTCACCAGGCTGCTCCTTCCCTTCGAGCGTGTCGTTAACGGGGATGGGGAGATCACGCTGCATGTGATCTACATCGATTTCATGGCGAAGGTGGTTGGCGGTGAGTTTACGCCGCGAAGCGATGTAGGGGAGGGGAAGTGGGTATCGCGCGATGAGCTATCGGTCATCTGGGACGATCTGCACGCCGATACGCGGCGGCTGCTGGCGCTTGCGGGTATGGTTTGAGATCGATTTTTGGGGCGGGTCGCAATGTTCTCTGCTCAGGAGATCGAAGGCCGTATAAAATTGACATAAGTATAGTTTTTTCTTGACAGTCCGTATTTGCGGTGATAGACTTCCCATTGCGACTGCGTTTTCGCCTATAAATATTGAAAGAGCGTCTTTTGAAGCGTGTAGGTATACTTTTCAATCCCAGGATCACCATTGCCCGGGACTTCGCAGAGGATATAGCCGGCTTTTTACTCTCGCTGCAGTCTTCGTGTTGGGTTTGTTCCGCCCGTGATGAGGAACAGGTTCATATGCAGATAGAGGGGACGGATATCGTCCTGAGCGTGGGGGGGGACGGCACCGTGCTGCGGGCGGCGAGGGCGGTTGCGCCGTATTCGATTCCCGTAGCCGGCATAAACCTGGGCAAGCTCGGGTTTCTCACCGAACTCAAGGCTGCGGAGGCCAAGGGTCGTATCCCCGCTCTTCTCGATGGGGAGGGCTGGCTCGATGAGCGCGCCATGCTGCAGGTGGAGGTGGGTGACGGTGGGGCGCTCCACGCCCTGAACGACGTTGTTGTGGGCAGGGGGATCAGGCCGAGGGTTGTCAATATCGGCATCGTAATCGATGATACTGTATTTACATCGTATAAATCGGATGGAGTGATCGTCGCTACGGCTACGGGCAGCACGGGGTACTCGCTGGCCGCACACGGCCCGATACTCTACCCGCAGGCGAAGGAGATAATTCTGAACCCGATATGCCCGCATCCCACATTCGACAATTCCCTGGTGCTCTCGCCACAGTCCGTCATCGAGCTGAACGTGAGCAGCGATCACGAGGCGGTGCTCAGCGTGGACGGTCAGGTGGACCTGCCGCTCGAGGGCGAGAATACGATCAAGGTCACTCTCAGCCCTCAAATCGCGCGTTTCCTCAGGCTGCAACCGCGCGCATTTTTTTACAGCACCCTGGTGGAGAGGCTGGTGCCTAAATGATAGTTGAGAAGGCGAGGATAAGCGACGTTCCCCAGATACACAAGATGGTCAACTCGTATGCCAGACAGGAGCAGATGCTGCCCCGCGCGCTGAGCGAACTATATGAAAGCATACGTGATTTCTTCGTGGTGCGTGACGGGGATAAGATCATTGCATGTGCGGCGCTCCATGTTTTCTGGGATGACCTCGCCGAGATACGGGCGGTGGTTGTGGCTGGTGATATGCAGTCCAGGGGCATCGGAGCGATGCTTATCAAGGCCTGCCTCGATGAGGCGGGGGAGATTGGGCTGAATAGGATATTCTGTCTTACCTATAAGCCGGGCTTTTTTGAGAAATGCGGCTTCCAGCTTGTCGACAAATCCGAGCTTCCGCAGAAGGTATGGGGTGAGTGCCTGCGCTGTCCCAAGTTCCCCGACTGCGACGAGGTGGCGCTGACACGTGATCTGGGATAACAGGGCTGATGGAAGAGCAGACGCTGGCAACCGAGAATATATACGAGGGGCGGCGCATCAATCTGCGCGTCGACAGGGTCGTGCTCCCCAGCGGAAGAGAGACCACGCGGGAGATAGCGGCCTATCCCGACAGCGTCGGCATCATCGCCCTGGATAAAAACGATGATGTGGTGCTGGTGCGTCAGTACCGCCATGCGGTTGGAAGGGTTCTACTGGAGATACCCGCAGGTGGTATCGAGGAGGGGGAGGCCCCTGAAGAGAGCGCTCTCCGTGAACTCAAAGAGGAGACCGGCTACGTTGCCGGTCGGGTGGAACGTATCGGCGGGGCGTACGCCGCGCCGGGATACGCCACCGAGTTCCTGCACCTGTTCCTCGCCACCGAGCTTAAGTACGGCCTCGCCAGGGCCGAAGATGATGAGTTTATCGAAGTGGTGCGTATACCGTTGAAAGATATCGTGGGATTGATCGAATCCGGTGAGCTTTGCGACGGCAAGAGCATCATCGGGCTGTTGACCCTGTTGCTGCGTCGTGGGGAGTGCGGAAATTGAGGATATGCCTTCTTTGTAACAGGGGCAATATGTTTTGCGGCGGCCAGGGCGTTTACCTGTATTACCTGTCGCGCGAGCTGCGCCGTCTGGGGCACGAGGTTCATACCATCGTGGGGCCGCCGTATCCGGATGTCGCCGACGGCGTCATCGAACATCGCGTCGATAATTTAAATATGTTCGAGTACGGCTTCCCCAAGCACGACCCGTTCAAGATATTCACGCCGCTCAACATGTACGAGGTCGCCGTTACAAGGGTGGGCAAGTTCCCCGAGATGTTCTCCTTCAGCTTCAGGTCCTTCGAGAAGCTGCGCCGGATAATGCGCGAATATAAATTTGACATAATACATGACAACCAGACGCTGGGATACGGCAACATATTGATGAAGGGTCTCGGCGTGCCCGTAGTCGCCACCATCCACCACCCGCTGCCAATCGATAAAAAAACCGACATGCCGTACATTCATGGGATAGAGCATCGCCTGCGGCGCATATTGTTTTACCCGTTCTTCATGCAGCACCTGACGGCGTCGACTATGGATCGCGTAATCACGGTGTCCGACAACGCAGCCAAAGAGATCAGGAACTCGTTCAAGGTTTCGCATAGGAAGATGCGCGTCGTCTATAACGGTATCGATACCGAGGCGTTCCGCCCGATCGAAGGCGTGCAGAAGGAGCCGAATCGTATCATCGTCGTGGCCAACACATCGGATCGCAAGAAGGGCGTGCTGTACCTGCTCCGCGCGATGAGGCAGCTGCGGCAGGAAATGGATATTAAACTAACCATCGTCGACCGCGGCCTGCCGGATAACGAGTACACGCCGGCGCTGGTGGAGCGCTGCGGGCTGAACGGCAGCGCCGAGTTCACCGGCAGGGTGACCACCGAGGAGCTGGCCATGCACTATAACCGCGCCGCGGTGGCCGTCGTCCCGTCGCTGTACGAGGGCTTCGGGCTTCCGGCGGCGGAGGCGATGTCGTGCGGGCTGCCGGTTATATCGACCACTGCCGGAGCGTTGCCGGAGGTCGTCGCCGACGGCGAGAGCGGCATACTGGTGCCGCCGGGCGATCACGAGGCCATCGCCGCGGCGCTCAGGCGTCTGCTTTCGGATGACGACCTTCGTCGAGATATGGGACGGGCCGGCAGGGACAGGGTCGAACGGATGTTCAACTGGGAGGAGGCGGCAAAGAAAACGCTTGAGGTATATCAGGAGGTTCTGTAGGTGCTCACCGTAAACTATGGGATGTTTAAGCTGAAGCCGGGCGGCAGGTTTCTGGATGTCGGCTGCGGGGAGGGACGCCACAGCTTCGAGGCGTCTTCGCGCCTCAATCACAGCGGAGGCATGGTGTGCGCGCTGGACCTCGACGACCTCAGTTTGAGGAAGACCCACTACGTGCTGAACTACATGGAGTCGCAGAACGACGGCACCAGGAACTGGTTCGTGCTCTTCGGCGATTCGTTGCGGCTGCCGTTCAAGGATGCTTCCTTCGATGCCATCATCTGCTCCGAGGTGATGGAGCACGTCCCGGATCCCGATCAGGGCATCGAGGAGATGGTGCGGGTGCTCAAGCCGGGCGGCGTGATGGCCGTCACCGTGCCGACGTACATACCGGAGAAGACCTGCTGGGTCGTCGATTCGGATTACTACAACCACCCCGGCGGCCACGTTCGAATATTTACAACCAGGAGGCTGGTTGAGATATTAAGGCGCCATAACCTGAGGGTCTACGGCATAAGATTCGAACACGCTTTCCATTCCATATACTGGATAATGCGGTGCTGTTTCGGCCTCAAAAACGAGAAGTCGAGGATACCCGCCGCGTATCGCAAGCACCTGCTGGACCGGCAGATAATAACCCGCTCCAAGTTCGCCGCCGGTATGGAGCGCATCTGCAATTTCATTTTTCCCAAGAGTATTGTAGTATATACCGTCAAACCGAAGGGATGATCAACAGTTGAAGATATGTCTCCTCTGCTATCGGGGGAATAAGTATTGCGGCGGCCAGGGCATCTATCTTTACTATCTGGCCCGGGAGCTGCAACGTCTGGGACACGAGGTCGATGTGATCGTAGGCCCGCCGTACCCCGATATCCCCGAAGGGGTGCGGGCCCATAAACTCGATAGCCTGAACCTATACGACCGCCGCCATGACGGCAGATCGATACTGGAGTTCAACAGCCCGTACGATATGTTGAAACCCATCAATCTGTTCGAGTTCGGCGGCGCCAGGCTCGGCATGTTCCCCGAGATATTCACCTTCAGCGTCAAGGCCTATATGAAGATTCGCGAGCTGGCCCTCAGCGGGCATCGATACGATGTGATCCACGACAACCAGTGCCTGGCCTACGGCCTGCTGATGATGAAGACGCTCGGCATCCCCGTCGTCGCCACTATACATCACCCGCTGCCCATCGACACCCGCGCCGAACTGGCCCAAGAGACCAGCTCGTGGAAGAGGTTCCGCCAGCTTATTCTCTATCCGCCGTTCATGCAGGGGATCGTCTCGCGGCGCATGGACGCCGTCATTACCGATTCGGAGAGCTCCGTCGGGGAGATTCGTCGGGAGTTCCGCATAGCGGATGACAAGTTGCATATCGCATATTGCGGCGTGGATACGCAGATTTTCCGCAACGGCAACGGACACCATTCGATGGGGGACAACGGCCACGGACGACTGATCGTAGTCGGCCGTACCAGCGACCGCAAGAAGGGTATTCTGTTCCTGCTCAAGGCCTTACGCATATTGAAGGACGAAGGAGTTAAGGTCAAGCTGACCGTGGTCGATGAGGTGGAGCTGAACGAGGCCTACGCCCCCGATCTGATCAAGCGGTTCGATATCGAAGACATGGTGACGTTTACCGGCAGGGTGAGCAATTTTGAGCTGGTGAACTATTATGCCTCGTCCGATATCGCCATCACCGCATCCGTTTACGAGGGGTTCGGCCTGCCCGCCGCCGAGGCGATGTCCTGCGGCGTGCCGGTGATCACCACCAGCGCCGGAGCCCTTCCCGAGGTCGTCGGAACCGACGGCGAGAGCGGCCTGCTCGTGCCGCCTCAGGACCCGCGCGCGCTCGCCGATGCTATCGGCCGTTTGATTGGCGATATCGAGATGCGGAAGAGGCTTGGTTCCGGCGGGAGGCAGCGTATCCTGGAGCGCTTCACATGGGAGCAGTGCGCCCGCAAGTGCGTCGAGGTGTATGAGGGGGTCATCGCGGCGCAGAAGCGATAACGGTTGCCTTGTGTGATACAATTGTATGAGAGTACTGAAAAATCCTTCCCGTAAAGGGGAGGGCGGGTGATGGAGATACTCCCCCAGAGGCGTATTGGAAATACGCCCTACATAATCCCCCTTTATGAAAGGGGGCTGGGGGGATTGAAAAGAATTGGAGATAGGGATTCGTTCCCTTGAGGGCAGGGCGCTCGGTTTCAAGGGCCGGATATTCGCTGGAGTCGAGATATGAGCGTGCAAATCGACATACAGAAGGAAAAAATCGCGGATTTCTGCCAGCGCCATCAAATTCGCAAGCTGACGTTTTTCGGGTCGGTTCTGCGTGACGACTTTAGCCTGGACAGCGATGTGGACGTGCTGGTGGAATTCAAGCAGGGACAAGTGCCGGGGTTGGCATTTTTCGCGATGCAGGACGAGTTGTCGGCCATGCTCGGTCGCCGGGTGGACTTGAACACCCCGATGTGCTTGAGCCCGTATTTCCGGGACGAGGTCATAAACGAGGCAGAGGTGCTGTATGACGCGACATGACCCGTTGATTTGAGTACGGCACATGCTGGACTACGCGCAAGAAGCAGTGCAAATGACTGCTGACCTATCGCGTGCCGATCTGGACACGAATCGGCAACTCAATCTGGCATTGATGCGGCTGATGGAAGTGATAGGTGAAGCGGCCATACGTGTACCCGATGACTTTCGCAGCCGCTATCCAAAGATACCCTGGCAACAGATATCTGCTCTGCGGAATCGTCTGATTCACGGATACGATGTTGTAGACTTTGATATTCTTTGGGCTGTAATCCATGATGACTGCGATGTCAATGGCGAGGACGGCTTCCAGGGCGTCTGGCCGTAATTGACACATTTAAATTCAGCTATATACTCTAGATACATTTGGATTCTGTATGTACACCAGAATACAGAGATGGTTCAGCAGACAAGTTCTTTATAATGCTCATTTGTCTGTTGGCGATGAGGTCAAATCAGTAGCCCGTGACGGCGCGCTTGTTGCAACTCCGGCTAGGGGTATGCGTAAGAAACAAAGCCTGCGCCAGCTCACAGCTCGTAT
>JAYEHL010000202.1:0-31540 GCA_034659515.1 Chloroflexota bacterium
CGCTCTCGTCCTACGGTTTCGCCATCGAGCCTTTCGGCGGCAGGTCGTACGCGGTACGCACGGTGCCCGCCGCGCTGCGAGAGGCGGATATCGCTCGAGCGGTGATCGAAATACTGGACTCGCTCGTTGAGGAGGGCGACAGATCGAAGATGGATGAGCGCATCGCCGCCTCGGTGGCGTGTCACGGTGCGGTGCGTGCCGGAAAAACGCTTTCGCAAGAGGAGATGGTCAGGCTCATCTGCGACATTGAAGAGGTCGAATCGCCGCTTACTTGCCCTCACGGCAGGCCGACGATGATCCGCTTCGCATCGTCGCAGCTCGAGCGCGAGTTCGGGCGCATAATATAATTGCAACGCTGAATTGATCCCATGCTGTCCCCCAATTTTTTCTTGTCATTGCCTGACTTGATCAGGCAATCCAGAAAGGAGGAATCGTGATCGCTCTTACGTCTGGATCATCCGGTCAAGCCGTATGATGACATTCAATACGACTCTCAGTTCATGCCCCCGGCAGGAGATTTCTCTCCTGTATCTTTTTTGACGCCCCCTCTTTGTTAAAGAGGGGGAAACGGCAAAGCCGAGGGGGAGTTCGGGTGCATAATATAACGTAGAGACGCAATATTTTGCGTCTCTACAATGGAATAATAACCGTGTAATCGTAACCGTAGGGGCAGACCTGTGTGTCTGCTCTCGTAATGCAGATGCGGGCGAACCTGCGTGTTCGCCCCTACACGAAATTGTGCAATCACTGCGAAGGTATTATTCGCGACGAAAAAGAATCGAACCGGGTGCGACAATACATCGTAGATGACCCTGCAAAATGAGATGCGGATAAGCCAAATTATATCTGCAGATAGTTGTGGGCGTAGATCATCCTGTTCTGTAATATAGGAACGGTCTTGGCGACCTCGACCTGCTTCGGATCGCTCATATCGATCATCGATGTGTCGAAGTCCTCGCCTGAGGCGCACGCGTCGTATAACGCCAGATATATCTTACCTATAGGCGTGGAGTCGTCGCGATTCTCCAGCAGCGTTATCGTACCCATCAGCTCGCCGTCGTACGGATCGAGGATGGCGGTGTCCATGCCGGCCCCCATGAGCATCACCAGGTAGATTCGGTTCAGTACCTTGCGCACGTGATCGGGGGCGCCGTTGGAGACGTTGGACAGGCCGCATGTCATGTGCAGTGGCGGGTCGATGATCGATCTGGTGACCAGTGCCATCTGCAGCACCTCCGGGGCGTGCTCCTGCGTCCCGTTGACCGTCATCGCCAGCGGGTCGATATAGAGGCTCTCCATCGGCACGCCGGCGGCCTCGGCGGCGGGCATCAGGTCCTCCACCAGTATGCCGGCGCGGGCGTCGGCGCTGACCGGAAGCCCGGTGGCGCGCAGCGTCAGGGCGATGATGCCCACATCGTATTTCGCGGCGAGGGGGAACAGCACCTCCATTCGTTTGGGGTCGGCGTTGGTGCTGTTGATTATCGGCTTGCGCTTGCATACCTTGAGCCCGGCCTCGATGGCCTCGGCGTTGGTCGTATCGAGCGATAGCGGCACATCCACCACCTCCTGAACGGTGTTGACCATCCAGTCCATCACCTCGGCGCCGGCCTTCTTCTGCGGGCCGATGTTGAGGTCGAGCATTCCCGCTCCGCAGTCCACCTGCTTCGTTGCCAGGTTTTGAATGAAGGCTCCATCGCGATTCTCGATGGCGGCCCTCACCTCTTTGTTTATTACCTGAATGCGCTCGCCTATAGGTATGAACATGTTTACATTCCTCGCCCTAGATTAGATTGAGTTTCCTAGCGATATCGTTTACGCCGCGACGCATCGGTGAGTCCTGCGGCATATCGATGAGCGGTCTTCCCTCAGTATCCAAATCGCCGACGGCACCATCTTCGGGGATGGCGGCTATGAGCTCCATGCCCGCATCTGCGATCGCGCGTTCGATGGCCGGCGGTAAGCCGTCGCGCAATCTGTTTACCACCAGCACTATCCGCTCTACGTGCGTCCTCATCTCGCCGATGAGCTCGCTTGTGCGCGCCGCTGTGGTTATGCCGCGTATCGACGGGTCTGAAGCTAGTATCAACACGTCCACATCGCGCGTCGTCTGGCGGCTGATGTGCTCCATTCCGGCCTCGTTATCGATGACCACGTAATCGTAATTGTCGGCTATGCGGTCGATGGTTCTGCGGATCCAGTTGTTGGCGGCGCAGTAGCACCCCGGTCCCTCGGGGCGTCCCATCGCCAACAGGTCGATGTTCTGGGACTCGACTACCGCCTCGCGTATCTTCATATCGAGGTAATCAGGCTTGGGTATGCCGGTGCTCTCCACCGCCTTGCGGTCAAGCATGCCCTCTCGTACTCCCCCGATGGTGTCCTCCAGCGGCAGGCCCAGCGCCATATGCAGGTTCGAGGCGGGGTCGGCGTCGATGGCAAGCACAGATCCTCTCTCAGAGAGCAGCTTTATGAGCATGGCGGATATGGATGTCTTGCCGGTGCCGCCCTTTCCGGCTATGGCGATAGTTACGGTCATCGTCTTACGCCTGGTTCTGCTTCAGGTACGGGCCCACGTCCACGGCCTCGCGCGGGCCGACCATTATCGTCCAGTCCGACAGCTCCTCCTCGAGCTCGCCCTTGATTATTGCCACGCCGCCGGGGATTATGAGCTTGCGGTGGCTAACTTTATCGGCAATTTCCGAGTTCTTGACGGCGCGGCCGATGCGCATCGCGTCGAATTTGCCCGCGGCCCACGCGGTGAGCACCGAGAGCCCCTCGGTGTCGCACACCAGCAGCCAAGAAGGGAAGCCGGCGGCCTCCAGCTCCCCGGCTATCGAAAAATAGGTCAGCGAGAAATTCGTCGTAACGCCCAGCGGGCTGTCCGCCGAGGGCTGCCCGATCTCGTATATGCCCGGCGTCATCTGGATGGGCTTCTGCGGGTCGGTGTAGATGTTCAGCCGCAGCGTGATCAGCGGGTACGCCGCCTCCGGCGCGAAGCTGTCGAGCACAACTATCGAGGCGTACTTGGCGATCTGCTGCGCCGCCAGCATAGCCTCCTCGTCCGCGTCCGCCGATCCCTCGCCGGGGAAGGCGATGACGGGGAAGCCCAGCGGCTCGAAGCTTGCCTTGATGGCCGTTCGTCTGACCTGCGTCAGCGTAGTAAGGGACGCGGCGAAATCACGCGCCCCGGGGTCGAGGACCATATCCTCGATACCGGCGTCCGTGAGCTTACCCGCCAGCTCCGCCAGCGCGTCGAGTCCGCCCGGCTCGTATATCGCCAGCGGGCAGTTATATTTCTTCGCCAGCGCGGCCATTCGCTCCCAGTTGTCCGCCGTCGCCGCGTATATCAGCGGCCTGTCGCCGGAGGCCTTTTCGAGAGCCTGTTCCATGGCTGCCGGGTCGTTTGACATAAGAATTAAATTCGCGTTGGATTGTGACTTCACCGCCTCGACGCACTTTACGAACGCCGCGGCGTCGCCGGACGAGTTGTCGATAGCGATTCCGTCCAGCCTGAACTCGCGCCCCACGCGCTCGACGCTGTAGCCGGATACCGCGGCGGCGGTCTTCGCGACCGCATCGGTGGGCTCGGTGTCCTTGATGCGCACGAAAAGCCCGGTCTGATGGAAGAACGTCTTTTCGTGGCGGAACATCACCGTCTCGTTGCCCGCCTCGATCTTCCTCTCGCCCGCGCCTATGGTCACCAGGCGGATCGGCGGGCGCGATGCGGACTCGAGCTGCTGCGCGCTCTCATCGGAGACGTGGGGGCACAGCGATAGCTCCACGGATTTGGTGGCCAGCTTCATGGCGAAGGCCAGGCAGGTGGGAAATCCACATTCCTTGCAGTTGGTCTTCGGCAGAAATTTATATATCTGAATGCCGGTTAGTTCCATTTCTCATCTCCTCCTGTCGAGCATCGGATACTTTTGTTAATCGCCGGTACTCCCTGCCCCCCAATCTTGGGGGAAAAGAGGGATTTGGGGGACACCCCCAAACCCCCGGCCCTTCCGCGGAAGGGCACCTCTTAATCACATTTTGCCGTTTATAAGCTTATCGATGGTCGCCTTTACCAGCTCGACCGCCTTCGGGTGACGCAGTGTCACGATATTCGCCCCCGCGTTGAGCATCGCCATAGCGGTGATCTCCTCCCAGAGCAACGCGCGGCGCTCGCTGTCGCCCCAGCCGTCGGGCATCCCTTCGATGGACTTGGCCTCCTTCTGCCGCCACGATTCGACTCCCACGTTGCAGATCATCGGCATGGCCGCCATCCCATCGCCGCCCAGTGCGGCAAGCTTGAGACGCTCCATGACCGAGTAAGAGTACTCTAAGCCGTAGCCCAGAGCGCCCACGTCGGGGTCCATCATTATCGAATCGATGGGGAAGCCCACCTCGCTGAGCAGCACGTTGAGCTGTTTCGCCAGGTTGATGTCGAGGGGGGTGTGCCCGATGGCCACATGGCCGTCGGCGATGCAGGTGGCGGCCAGCGTGCGGTAGTTCTTCTCCTCGCAGTTGCCCAGCGCCACCCGCTGGCCCCTGGCCGTATCCGACACGGCGGCCAGCACCTCGTTGTCCTTCTCCGCCACTCCGGGGCCGAGGATCACGAGCGGGATATCGACCGCTGATAGCACCTTGTCGACGACGGCTTTGGCTTGATCGGCTCCTGTATCGTCCGCCTCGGGGTGGGCGCTGCGCAGCCGCAGCGTGATAATGTCGGCGCCGTACTCGACGGCCTTTTTGGCCCATTTCGCGGAATCGGACACCGCGTCGCCCCATGCCGAGAGCAGGTGCGGCGGCCAGTCGTCCGGCGCGCAGTCGAGGATCTCTATGGCCACAGCGGGTTTGTTAGGTATCTCCCCCTCGAACTTGAGGAACGGAAGCGTGCTCTCGCCGCCGACGGTCACCGCTTTGCGGCCGCCGCTCCCGCCCAGCGTAATCTGGTGTATATTGCCCGTCCATTTCTCGATAGGTATTTGTACTGCCGACATATATCTTCTCCTTTAACAGTCCGAGGGCTTCAAACAATCAATTATGAAACCTATGATTAGATGTTATCAACCCCCTATATCCCCCACTCTTGGGTGATATTACAAAGAATAGAGGACACCTCTAAAACCCCGGCCCTTCCGCGGAAGGGCACCTCTTTTTAAAGGTTCCCAGCATTTCAATAGATTCTTTATTTAAATGATCGGGGCCATTGTAAGCGCAGGATGCCCCTTCTCTTCGAGAAATGGCAGGAGTTCCTCGATAGTGGTGGCGCTGTCGCCGTCCGCGATCTTGTCCAGTAGATCGGGCTCGCCCAGGCGCGCGCAGGCGGCTTTCAGTTCGTCGGCGAACTCCTCCTTGATGTTCTTCGACAGCCATACCACGCGTTTGAGCCCGCCCTCGAACGGGATGTACTTGGGGCTGGCGAGCCAGCGCTTGCTGTGTCCCATCATCCCCGGCGTCTGCTGCCCGCCGCCGACGGTGCCCATCATGGTGGTGAATGTCATACCCGCAGGCGTTATGCTCGGGTCGTCGCGTGAGACCACCAGAACGCCGTTAGCCTCGGGGATGAGCATGGTGACCGCCTCGCAGCAGCCGCAGGTGGTCATCGGAGCGTCCATTATCGAATAGAAGGTGAAACGGTCGAAGATGCGGTTGGAACGCTCGTGTACGAACTGATTTACGCCCTCCCATTCGCCCTTGTCCGCGTCGATGATCGTCCCCTTGATCACCGGCTGGTTGGGTCCGGTGGGATTGATCTCATACGCTGCGCGGCAGTCCAGCCATGAGTACGCGCCGCAGAGACCGGTGCGCTCCGGCGGGATTATGCAGACGTGGTTGGGTGCGAACGACTGGCACAGCGTACAGCTGTAATACGTATCGACGGCCTCGTCGGTGATGCCCGCCATGCGCTCATCGCGCTCTCGGTATACCTCGCGCGCCTGCTCGGTGAACTCGCCCACCTTGGCTTTATCGGTGTATATAGTCACCTGCACTTTATCGACGATAGCGCCGAAGTCGTTGTGCAAGCTGGCGTGCAGGATATCGCCCAGGTGCTTCAATTGGAAGCCCCTTGAAACGGCGCTCTTGCTGATGCGTATCCAGACGCTGTCCCGCTGCCCGATGTGCTGCACGCCCTCGGCGCAGTTAACGAAGTTGTGTATCTGTCGCTCGAGCACCGGCTCGAAATCCTTCTCCATCTTGCTTCCGGCCACCTCTACGATGACGGCTATGGGATTGGCCGAGCCCTCCTCAATGTCGAGTACCTCCGGTCCAACGACGGTGAACTTGCCGTCCTCGATCTCGTCCATACCCTTCATCCGCAGCCACTCCAGGCTGACGGCGTTCTTGCCGCCCCATTCGGCCTGCATATCAGCGCGGCGTACGATCTCGCCCTCGAACGCCGGGCCGAAGGACACAGGAATAGGCATCTCGGTGATCTTGAGCTTGATGCCGCGCGTCTCGATGCAGCGCTGCACCAGCTTGCGGGCGCGCTCCATGTCGTCCTCGCCCGGTATATCGTCGAAAGGCATGCTTATTATTACGTCCTCTACACCCTCGAGGTCGGGTACCTCGGTGTCGCAGATTATCGGGAAGCCGAGGTTCAAAGCTCCCGCGCCCGTCGCTACCTTGACGTCGTCCAGCGGCCCCAGACACAGCACGTAGGCCATGCAGTGTTTTTTGTTGAAATCTATGATGTCTTGGGTGTTGCCCGCCGGTATGTTGCCGAAGCTGATGGCCGCCCTCGCGGCGTAGCCCGCAGCGTATATGGCGGACTCAGTGTCGCTGCCGAGAGGGACGGTGTAGGTGTTGTATCCGAGCTCGATGCCCTCCTCCAGCAGCTGGTCGACGATAGATCGCCCGTCGGACGTGGACGACAGGAAAACCAGCTGGCCGCGTGATTGCAGCTCGCGCACGATCTTGACCGCCACCTCGTTGCTCTTGGCAGCCCCGACGATGACGGCGAACCCGGACATCGATCCGCCGACCATGGCCACGCCCCAGCTGCGCGTCTGCACATCGCTTATCGGGCCGTTGTATTTATAGCCGTTCCTCACCTCGGGCTGTTTTCCCTCGACGAACTCGATGCCCTTGATCAGCTCCTCGGCGAAAACCGCGGCCACGCCGGCATTCAGGGCGTTGCCGAGATCCGGCTGCACCGAGTCGCCGTCGGGCACCGGGGTGAGCATGCCCCTGGCTGCCTCGAGTATCTCAGGTATATCGCCGAGCTTGCTTATCTTCTTGCCGGTCAAGGCGTATATAACCGGGAGGCCGTATGTGGTACCCGCGCCGTCGCGGTCCACGAAGGCCACGGGCGTATCCGGCCCGTGTTTCTCAAGGGCGCTTTCGAGCATTTCTCCGGCTCTGGTCACAATCTTATGCGCGCCGCTTATAGCTAGAGTGGCTACAAGTCTGGACATTATCCCTCCTCTAGGTTGCATTTACGCATCGGTATCGGCTGAAGTCTTTGTTCATGGTAGTGCCCAAGGGGCTGGTTGCTGTAATTTGGTGAACGATGCGAAAACCCGATGATATTTACGATTCTGAAATTTTGATACTAAAGGTATAGTTTATCATCGAAGCGGTTCCCGGGCAACTTCCGAATAGAAGCTGGATTCATCAATTGAGATTCATTCGAACAGCTACGGATATCGGCTCAAAGGCGAATAAACACAGGAATTCAGCCGTTGCTCTCAAACGTAAGTTCACGTTTTAAAAATCGGAAGAACGGGATCGCCGGCGGCGTACTGTATCTCGATAGCGACAGGGCAGTGCACTGCCCTGGGCCTGTGATACGCCTATTTAACATAAGCTCTCTTCCAGGGCTCGCTCTTGAACGCGATATAGTCTCTTATCGCCGCTTTTATAGTATTTGCTGCCAGTAAAGCGCAGTGGCGGCTGTCCTCCGGAAGTCCGTCGAGAGCATTGAGAATGTCTTTATGGCTGATACGTATCGCATCGGCGGCGGCCTTTCTTTTTACCAGCTCTGTCGCTATGCTGCCGCTGGCTATCGACGGGCCGCATCCGTCGGTCATGAATGTGGCGGCGATGATCAGGTCGTCTCTGACCCTGAACCATATCTGCATGGTGTCGCCGCAGGGGCCGGTTATCGTAGCGTATCCGTCGGGCTGCTCGATTGGCCCCATGTTTCGTGGCTTTGTGGCATGATCGATGACGGTTTTCGAATATACCACAGGGATATCGGTGCCGGTGTTGTCTGCGGGCGGGTCGATTTCTTCAGGCATGGAAAGTCATCCGTTTCAGTGGTCGCAGACATTGTCACCGGTAACAAGGCTTCCACTGAGATAATCAAGGACAACGCTTTCGGGATCGGTGCTGGCAGAACCGACGACCACTTTGATACGGTTTTGATTGAAAAGTCCTTGAGCTCTACTACCCATGCCGTCGGCGATTACCACGGCCACTCCCTGCTCCGCCAGCCATGCCGGTAGCACACCGGGTTCATGGGTCGGTGGAGTGGCAAAAACTGTTTTCAGGATCGTTTTTGCATTTTCATCCGTGTCGATTATGGCGAATTGCTCGCAGTGGCCGAAATGGGCGCATAAAACCCCGTTGCTTGTAGGTATAGCGTATCGCATAAGTCCTCCTGTTGATACAACTCGGTTTGATTTTGTATTATGTTTGGGCCTCGGTGCCGGACACCGCCTCGGAAAGTTGTACCCCGAGCCGTTCGATGAAATCGCTGTCGTACTGCTCTATACTGCCCTCGTCGCACAGCATAGCGAGCTGCGGGTCGATAGGCAGTTGCCCCAGCAGCGGCGCGCCGGCGGCTTCGGCCATCTCCTGGCCCCGGCTACTGCCGAACACCTCGATCTTTTTATCGATCTCGGGCACGTAAAGGTAGCTCATATTCTCCACCACGCCGAGGATGTGCTTCTTCATCTGTCGGGCCATGTCGACCGCCTTGCGCACCACCATTGCCGTCAGGTCCTGCGGGGTGAATACAATAATGATGCCGGATACCGGAAGCGTCTGCAGCACGGTGAGCGGGGCGTCCGCCGTGCCCGGCGGCAGATCGACTATCAGGTAATCGAGCTTTCCCCAGAGCGTTTCCTCCCAGAACTGGGTTATCGCCTTGCCGATAAGCGGACCGCGCCATATAACGGCGTCGTCCTGCTTCGGCAACAGGAGGTTGATGGACATCATCTCGATTCCGGACCCGGATAAAACCGGCAGGATGCCGCTGTCGCTCCCGCCGGGCCTGGCGTTTATGCCGAACATCTTGGGGATGCTGGGGCCGGTGATGTCGGCGTCGAGGATTCCCACTTCGTAGCCCTGTCGCCTCAGCGCAACGGCGGTGAGGCTGGCGACCAGTGACTTGCCGACACCCCCCTTGCCGCTCATAATGGCGATAACGTTGCCAATCTCGTTTAAGTCTCTGGGTTTTTCGTCCGTGAAGGTAACATTTATTTCAGTCACTCCGGGCAGTTCGATAACGGACTCCTTGATCCTGTCCGCGAGCCACTCCTGGACGCCGGTTGCCAGCGCCGTGGAGGCGAGCATGACCTCGGCCTTGCCGTCGGCGACCTTGATATCTCGTACCAGGTTTGCTTTAACCAGGCTGCGCTCCAGTCCGGGAACCATGACCGATTCCAGGCTGCCCATTACTTCTTCTCGTGTAGTCATGATGTCTCCTCGCTTAGTTGTATCGGGTGAATTTATTGCCCGCAGCCCTTTCCGCCGGCTGAGCTCGATAAGTTGGATATAGCAGGGCCTGTGCTAATCCCTCCGACAGCGTTCCCCGGTAGGGCAGGGCGGTATGTCGCACTCACACATTTATATGATACGATGCCGACATCAGCCTGTCCATCGCTTCGCTGCCGCACTGGAGGCATTTCACAAAATTATAGGCGTTGCGTACCAATATCTCACTAACCGCGTTGTAGTCCCTGCAGCGATAATCGTACATCGGCATACGCGTATCTCCATTATGGCGACGCGTCCGCGACATTCGTATCTTCAGCATCGCTACCCTGACTATTAGCACTTTGTCTGCTGGTTCCCGGTTTGGTCAGGGCTATCTCCGCCGCGTTCACAAGCTGGTATACCATGGGCGATGGTGTGAGGGCAGGGTGAGTGCCCATCTGGAAGAGGGCCATGTCCTCCGCCGTCATTCCATTCTGTATCGCCATGCCGATAATGTTAGCTACCTCTCCCGCTGCAAGGCCTCCGGCCACCTCCCCACCGAGGAGCTTTCCCGTTACCTTGTCCACTATAAGTTTTATCTTCAGCTCTTTTGCGCCGGGCATCCCGCCGGGGTGCCTGTCCGGTGCTGCTGCCTCGCCGATAGCGACGTCGAAACCGGCCTCCCTTGCCGCCTTCTCCGTCAGTCCGGCCGCCGCGACGCCGAAGTCGCCGAAGGCGGTGGCGAACACCCCGATGGCGCCGATGTTCTTCCTTGTCAGCTCTTTGATATTTGCGCCGGCGATTCGAGCCTCGGTGGTTGCTATCGAGGCTAGGCGAAGCCCCGATGGCTTCCGGGTGAAGAGCGATGTCTTGTCGGCACAATCACCGACGGCAAATATGTTCTCGTCGCTGGTCCGCATGTACTCGTCCACCCAGACGCCTTTCATATCGCCGATTTTCAGACCTGCCTTTTCGGCCAGCTTCGTGTCGGGCGCCGCGCCAATGCCGACGATTACCACGTCCGCTTTCAGCTTATCACCGTTCTGCAATTCAACCGAATCGACTTTGCCGTTGCCGACGATGGTCTTCACCCCAGTCCCTGTCATAATATCGATCCCGCGCTCTTTCAGCTTGTCCTGCGCCATCTCGCAGAACTCGGCGTCCAGGGCGAGCATAAGGCAGAGGGGAAGCATCTCTATGATGGTTACATTAGCGCCGGTCATCTTCCTGCACTCGTCGGCCATCTCTGCGCCGATGAATCCCCCGCCGATGACTACGATATCCGTCGCTCTTTTAAACACCGGATAGGCGTTCTCCAGATAGCTCGCGTCTTTGAATATGGGGAATACATTTTCGAGGTCTATGCCTGGTATGGGCGGCGTCGACGGCATGGAGCCAGTAGCCAGCACCAGCTTCCCGTATCCGACGGTTTCTCCGTCCGCGGTTTTTACGTTCTTTGCGGATATGTCTATCTCGGCAACCTCTCCTACCATCAGCTCGATGCCGTTGTTGAACAGCAGGGCATCCGGGATGACATTCTTATCGGGAGAGCCCACCGTGCCGAAGATATAGGGGATTCCGCAGGGCACCATCACCTTGCCTTCGCTCTCATTGCGTATCATTATCATGCTCAGGTCCTTGTAATGCCGTCTGGCGGTTATGCTCGCCACGATACCGGCGGGGCCACCTCCCACGATTACTACATCCGCTTGTTTCACGTTTCGGCCTCCCTCAAAATTATAGTTGGAGCCGCCTTCCGGCTCCACCGCTATTATATTGCTTCTGACAGAATTTTTCTATTCCCGCCCTGTGTTGGGTGCAATGACAGGCGCATACCAGTTCCAGGCCTCGCAGCAGCTCGAACTCGCGGAATCCGTGCAGCCCGCCGATGAGGGCGTATGGTTTTCCCCATTGCGAGGCGGCATCGAGAATCGTGTTCACGCCCGGGTGAGAGCAACCTACGATGACCACCAGCCCCTTATCGATGCGGCACACCATCGATTGCTCGGTACCACTCAGCTCACCGCTGGAATAAACGCCGTCGTGCAGTTCCGCCGCCTCATCGATGAACGTCGCGTTGCCCGGGATCGAGATTCCTGACATGGATACCGGCAGGTAGCTCTTGACCTTATCGTTCTTTCCGAGGAAGGCCGATAGCCCGCCGGTATGGTCGAAATGTGCGTGGGATATGAAGGCTTCGTCGATCGATGCCGGGTCGATATCGAGCTTCTCCATATTGTTCAGCAGGATATCGCCGTTAGCACCGGTATCGAACAGAATGCGATGTCCGCCGTCAGTCTCGACCAGGCACGCGAAGCCCCAATCGGCTTTGAGACCCTTGTCGTATGCCTCGTTGTCGTAGATGATCGTGACTTCCATGCTATGAGCCCAACACCGAGGAGATATTTTGCCACAGCGTTTCGATCGCTTTCGATACCACACCGTCGGAGTACTCGATCACCGGAACTCCGTGGACCAACGCCTCGGTGACCACGTTATCGAACGGGAGTTTCGATATCACTTCCACGCCGAGGCGTTCGCAGTTTTCCTCGATCGTGCGAACGTTCTCCTCATTGATATCGTATTTATTAACGCATATCACCGGCGTTACGCTGAAATGCCGGCACACACCGATCACGCGATCCAGGTCGTGGATGCCCGACAGCGTCGGCTCCGTGATGATGAGCGCCATGCTTGCGCCTGAGAGCGATGATATCACCGGGCACCCGATGCCCGGCGGGCCATCGCTTATTATTAACTCGACCCCTTTGTCCTGTGCCAGCGACCGCGCGTTCTGCCTGACAACGGCCACCAGCTTCCCCGAGTTCTCCTGAGCGGCTCCTAGTTTTGCGTGTACCAGCGGCCCGTACTTGGTATCCGATACGAACCAGCGTCCCGCCATGTTCTCTTTCATCGTTATGGCGTTCTTCGGGCAGATATGGAAACAGAAACCGCAGCCCTCGCAGGATATCGGATCGACCTCATATTCGTCCGATATCGCGTCGTAACGGCAGATGTCGATACACAGGCCGCATTCGTTACATCTGTTTTTGTCGATAACAGCGACCTGTCCGCTCCAGAACTCCTCGGTCTTCCGGGTGTCGGGGCGAAGCAGCAGGTGAAGGTCGGCGGCATCGACGTCGCAGTCGGCGAGAACTTTGTCACCTGCCAGCGCGGCGAAGGACGCGACAACGGTCGTTTTGCCGGTTCCTCCCTTGCCGCTCAATACCACTAATTCCTTCATGTTTTAATCCTTGTTTGGTTTACGATATCGTTATATAACTGTTGAAACTTAGGTCGCCACTCCGGCATTCCCTGCACTAGGGCTACGCCACTGGAATATTTGCGGGCTATCTCGGTATCGAGCGGTATGTGCATAAGTATCGGGATACTTTCCTGCTTACAATACTCCTCGGTTTTGTTATCGCCGAAGCCCGCCCTGTTGATCACCACTCCGTGGGGGATGTCCAGCTTCCTGATCACCTCGATGGCTAGGATCAGGTCGTTCAGGCCGAACGGGGTCGGCTCGGTTACCAGCAGGCAGAAATCGCTCTTCTCTATCGATTCCACCACCGGACACGACGTTCCCGGGGGAACATCGATGATCACGGTCTTCAACGGGTCGATCTTCTCTTTCACCGCCCTGATCAGCGGTGGCGCCATCGCCTCGCCGATGTTGAGCTTGCCGTGGGCAAAATCGATACTGCCCGCGCGGCCCGTCTCCACTACACCTATCTCCTTCCCCACTTCGGATATGGCGTCCTCAGGGCAAAAGTAAGAGCACGATCCGCAGCCGTGGCATAGCTCGGGGAATACCAGGACGCTCTTCGATACTACTGCGATGGCGTTGAAGGCGCAGACCTCGGCGCATTTGCCGCAGAAGGTGCATTTCGCCTCATCGACCTGTGGCACCGGTATCGATACCGCCTCGCTCCGGTCGAGGTCGGGCTTGAGAAAGATGTGGGCGTTCGGCTCCTCGACATCGCAGTCGAGTAGATGGACGTTCTCCTCGATGGACAGAGCCAGGCTGGTGGAGACCAGTGTCTTACCCGTGCCGCCTTTGCCGCTGGCGACTGCGATTATCATTGCCCTCTCGCCATCTTGGTACCGCACTTGGGACAGGGTATTTCATAGCAGGGAGTTCCGACGCTGTGAGGTGCCGTCGCCCCGCAGCCGGGACAGACACAATCGCCTCCAGGCCCTGCGCCGGGGCGGTTTCCTCCCATCATACCGCGACTGCCGCCTTGGCCTGCGCCCTGCCCACCACTACGACCCATGCCGCCCCCGCGGAGACCCCGTCCGGACCCTCTTCCTCCACCACCGGGCGGTCCTGTTCCATCACCTCTAGGCATTTCACACCTCCAATTTATTCAACTGCGTCCGTCGAAAAAAGGTATCGCTCTGTTCATTAAGTTTTTTAGAAATATGAGCCAAGTTATACAACATCGGACGTGACACTGCAACCCGTGTTCCGGCATCGAAATCCAAAGACCTCGCCGAGGTCACCTGCTAAATCCCTCAGGTGCCGCCGCTGAATGGGGAACAACTGCTGCCAATGCCGGAATATCCTCCAGAACTGGTACTGGAGAAAGTAGATATGAGCTTCTGAGGTTTGCCCGTCTTACAACTGGGACAGTTCAGCCTGGAGCCGTCCTCACCTATGGGCTGGCGAACCTCGAATTTCTCACCACATTTAGTGCACTGATATTCATACAGGGGCACGGCTCACCTCTACTTTCCCCCCAGCTCTTCGATGCGGCGCTGGACGTCATCGAGTTGCTGTTTCAGCATCATGGTCTGTTCCACAAGCATCTCAAGTTCCCCTCCCTGACTTTGCGCCGGCGGAGGGGTCATACCACTATCACCACCCATTCCCATGCCACGGCCCATTCCCATACCACGACCCATACCGCCGCCACCACCCATGCCACCACCGCCCGTTCCAAAGTGGGCGTTGACGTTGGGCTGGGACGTCGCGCTGAACTTTCCGGATTTGAAGTTCTCAATGGCCTGTTTAACTGCTCCGGAGACGCCCGTAATGATCTGGATTCCCGCGGAAGAAAGCACCTGATATGCGTTTGGACCGCAGTTGCCGGTGAGCATCGCGGAGATGCCCTTGTCGGCGATAGTCTGTGCCGCGGATATACCCGCGCCGCCGCCGGCCATCATACTCGCGTTTTCGATAGACTGAAACTCCATTGTGTCCGTATCGCCGTAGATGAAGTACTGACACCTGCCGAAGCGAGGATCGACCTCGCTATCCAGGCCGGGGCCTGTAGCCGATATCGCGATCTTCACATTCCACCTCTTATATATATTTTACTCGGTTTCCAGTTCCTTCAGCCTGCTTTCGATCTGTTCCAATTCCTGGCGTAAGGCTTCAGCGTCGCTCTTTAGATATTCGACCTCGTCTTCCCGATTCATTTGGGTGGGATAGGGAGCAGCCCATGCCTGCGGGGCTCCATACGGCATACCCCAGCCTGCGCTATAGCCCATGCCGCGACCGAAGCCCCTGCCGAAACCTCTACCGTAACCCATACCTCTGCCATAGCCCATGCCGTAGCCTCTTCCATAGGCTGCACTTCCTCCCCCGGGATTACAGAATCCCCTGCCTCCTCCCGTCATCGGGCCCATTCCTCTCGGTCCGGTTCCATCAAATCCTGGCATTTTACACCTCCTTTTTGGATTCTTCGCTATTTCGATTTAGGGATCAGGTAAAATCGCATTTTACCCTATAGTTGTTACATTTTCTAGGACCTTGATCATGGCTTCGATCTGTTTTATTTGATCCTTTATCAATTGAGCCTTATTTTTAAGATTAGCCAGCTCGCTGTACCGACCGCCGGAGGGATGTTCTGCTGGCCGCAAAGTCCTCGATCTTGGAAGCGGGACGACACAATAGCCCATTCCTCTTCCCGTCATTGGCCCTGTTCCCCTCGGCCCGGTTCCGTCAAATCCCGGCATTATCCTCCTCCTGTAGATAGTTTCTCAATCGATCACCAGCCCCGGTCGCCGTATGGATCGTTGTACGGCATGCCGTACCGCGGGTCCGGCGCTCCGTAATATCCGGCGTTAGGGCCTGCCCACCAGCGCCGCGGTAACCACGGTGCGAAGCGGCAGTAGGGATACGGGTTACCTCGGCCCATCCCCCGGCCAAATCCTCCACCCATGCCGCGACCGAAGCCCCTACCGTAACCGAGGCCCCGTCCGAATCCGGCTCCCAAGCCTCTACCGAAACCGAGGCCTCTTCCAAATCCAAAGCCCCTGCCGTAGCCCATACCTCTACCGAAACCCCTGCCGTAACCCGGACCGGGACCTCGTCCATAACCTAACATTCTATTCCCATACATTTGGTTCGCCTCCCTTCCTTCATTCGATACGTCGCCCGATGCGGCGGCCGTCGCGCTCTGCGGTATCCTTCCGCTTATCGCGCCGTTGGGGCACACCTCAATGCACGAACCGCATCCTGTGCAGCGCCTTGCATCGATCCTGGCGTAGCTCCCATTTACCGTTATCGCCCCGGTGGGGCAAACGTCCTCGCAAAACCCACATGCGTTACATTTATCAATATCGATTCTGGTCATATTCCTACCATCCCCTTCCCCCGCGGTGTCGACCGCGACCGCCTCCTCGTCCGTGACCGTGAAAGCCGGGCGGAATGACCGGCTGCACCTGCGGGCTGTTGCACTCGGGGCAGATCAGGGGGCGAGCTGGGGCTATTGGCTCGATTGGAGCGTCCCATTCCACGCCGTCGTTGCCACAGCGGAAGCGGCGTGTCGCTATCTCGAAGTTGCCCCCATCGATCCTGATCGCCTTGCCGTTGATGATGGCGTCTGCGATCTTGGTACGGGCCGATTCGAGTACGCGGTGGAAGGTGGGGCGCGATATATACATAAGCGTGGCGCATTCCTCCTGCTGGAGTCCCTCCAGGTCTTTGAGCCGGATCGCCTCCGCTTCCTCGACGGATAGCGCCACTTCATCGAGCGCCCTCATTGGAATTCCGGCGGGTTTGAAGTAGGTGAACTGCGGTATAAAAGCGACCCGTCGCCACTTCATCGGTCTCGGCATATCATCCTCTTTTTAACTCTTATAATGGACATATGTTCATAATTATAATAACAAACGATATCAATATTGTCAATGGGGAGGAAGTCTAGATAGTGATATCGACGCCGGTAGGGCAGTGGTCCGAGCCCGTGACATTGGGGAGGATGTACGCTCGCTTCACATTGCCGATGAACCCTGCGTTGACGAAGAAGTAGTCGATCCTCCAGCCCACGTTGCGCTCGCGGGCACCGCTCTTGAGATCCCACCACGTGTACCGGCCGGGGGCGCTATCGAAATGTCTGAACGTATCGATATATCCGCTTTCGACAAATTTGTCCATCCACGCCCGTTCGACCGGTAAAAAACCGGAAACTTTCGAGTTCTCTTTGGGGTGCGCCAGGTCGATCTCTTTGTGCGCTGTGTTCACGTCGCCGCAGACGATGACGTTTTTGCCCTCGTTTACCGCATTATTGACATAATCCAGGAAGGCGTCGTAGAAATCGAGTTTGTACTCAAGCCGCTCCGGAGAAGCCTTGCCGTTGGGGAAGTAGATGTTGAACAGTACGAAGCTGTCATAATCGGCTATCAGGATGCGGCCCTCGCTGTCGAAACGCGGGATGCCGAAGCCAGTCGCAATCGATGCCGGCTTCGACTTTGTGTACAGCGCGACGCCGCTGTAGCCTTTCCTATCGGAGGAGGAGAAGAATGCGTGGTAGCCTTCGACCATCTTCAGATCGAAAGGCAACTGATCTTCGGCGGCCTTGGTCTCCTGCACGCACAAGATGTCCGGGCTCTCCTTTGTGAGCCAGTCGAGGAAGCCTTTTTTGTACACGGCGCGGATGCCGTTTACGTTCCATGATAGGACGGTGAGTTCATCCATTGCGATCAGCCCCTCCAGCTTTCTACACGCCGACAATTATAGCACTTGCCGTTGTGTACGCAAACCGCGTCGCCGCATGTTGGGCAACTGTATTTCTCGCTCTGCTGCGCGAGGAAGGCTTCGATCCCGTTGTCCCTGATCGATTCCAGATTTTCGATCATACTCATGTCGTATTTCTTCCGGTACCCCCCATCGAGCTTTTGCAGCCGGTCGCAGGGGAAGTCGTCGCATTCGTAGCAGAAGCGAACTTCGTTGTTCATCAACAGGGCGCATCGCTTTTTAACGAAGGCGCACTTCTTATCGCGGGCGATGCATCCGATACAGTATGTAGCCTTGATTCCCTTGCTGCGCAGGTCGTGGGCGTACGCCAGATAGGCGCTGCATATGCCGCAGTTCATGCCGCATGGCGCGATCAGTTGCTCATTGAATGATGGTCGCATTTTCGTATCGATTGCCAATTATCGGTTACTAAATGATAAACGCTCTGGATTTAATAATCCAGAGCGTTGTGTTTCTGGTGGAGACGGGGGAGAGTCGAACTCCTCCTGAAACAACGGCTTGCGCTGCAATTGGTTGTAACCTAGCCATAGTTAAAAAGTGATCTAAAACAGTGTGGAGTATTTCAAAGTCCTTGGCTTATTAAAATCCCACCAGGTTACCCCCAAGTGACGCGTGTTCGAACCGTTCACTTTTCTCTACCCCTCCGGCGCGATTACTGAGCGTGCTCACTGGCCAGTTGATAGTTTCTCGCAAGTCCAACCACTTCTTTTACAAATGTCCTCGTGTTTAGCGGTTTTGTGATATATCCACATATATCGGGCGATTTGAACATTTCAAGCTCTCTCTCAGTTGCCGTGGATGTGACAATGATACAGGGTATATTATGAGTTTTCGGATCATTTTTCAGAACCTCAATAGCTTGAATGCCGTTCATCCCCGGAAGTTGAAAATCCATTATTATGACATCAGGCTGTTCATTTTTTGCGATCGCGATACCTTTTCTCGCATCGCCTGCTTCAAAAACAGTATATCCAGCCATTTCAAACAATGCCCTTTCAAGCTCGCGGTTTAACGGGTCATCTTCGATAATTAAAATTCTTTTCAGGCCTTTCATTGTGATTTCCATTCCTTACTTTAAGCATGGTCACTCAGCAGACCTCTTTTTTGCCTCAGGCTGGATTTTCAGTGGCAATATAAAGTGGAAAGTACATCCTTTCCCTTTCCCTGCCGATTCAAACCAGATTCCCCCCCCATGCAATTCAACCAGCTTTTTGGATAGAGCCAAGCCAAGTCCCGTGCCTTCGTATTCCTTAGAATATGGTTCTTCTATTTGAGAAAACTTCTCAAAAACCTTTCCTTGATCTTTCTTAGCTATACCTATGCCCGTGTCCTTTACACTTATTAGCACACATCTTTTATAAGGCAAGCGAGTTCGAATCTTAGCGGGCAGTACTTCAGAATCGGTGGAGATAATGTTAGCTCCAAGAGTAATGGAACCTCCGTCAGGGGTGAACTTACTCGCGTTCGAAAGCAGGTTATAAACCACCTGCTTGACTTTGCGCTCATCCGCTCTGATCATATCGATGTCGTCGGAGATGTCCGATACCAAGCGGATATTGTGCTTTAGTGCTTTTTCCGCTATGAACGAGAAGCTGTTTTGTAATAAATCTCTAAGGGAGAAGGTGGTCGGCGATAATTCCATTTTGCCGGCTTCAACCTTTGACAGGTCAAGGATATCGTTGATCAATGAGAGTAAATGCTGGCCGCTTGTCGTTATATAGCTGAGGTATTTCCTTTGCTTATCAGTTATCGAATCGAAAACCCCATCACATAATAATTCGGAGAAACCGATAATAGAGCTGAGCGGTGTTCTGATCTCATGACTCATATTGGCAAGGAAGTCGGATTTGGCTTTGTTGGCTTCTTCTGCGATGATTTTGGCTTTTTTAGATTCTTCCGTTCGTTCATTAACAGTTTCCTCAAGGTGGTTCTGGTAATTTAGTAGTTCTTCCTCCGCTCGCTTGCGCTCGGTGATGTCGTCGTACACGGCCACTACCTCGCCCGAAGGCAACCTGTAGACCCAGTTCTCTCGCCAGCTGCCGAGGTCGTGCTCGTCCTTATATAAAGCCACAGGGAAATACTCCGACGTCCCCGTTCTCCACACCCTCTGGAGCACTTCGAATATCCCAAACTCCTTCACGCCGGGGAATACCTCGGTCACGCGCTTCCCGATGATGGCCTCTTTTTTTACATCTTCGATGTGCTCTGCCGCGCGGTTGAAGTCCTTAAACACGAAGTCCTCCACGTCACCCACCGCTTCATAAACCGCCACCCCGCTGCTCATATACTCGAACAGATCTCTGAACTTCTCCTCGCTCTCCTGAAGCGCTTCCTCCGCTCGCTTGTGCTCCTCATCTGTCTTCAGGGTGTGCAGCGCCAGGCCGATGTCCCCTGTAACTTCTTTGAACAGGCCTCGCTCCTCAATATCGGTGGTAAACTCAATGGGAACGGAGACGGACAGCAGGCCATAGACCTTCCCTGCGTGCTCCAGCCGGGTGATCACCACTCCCCTGCCGACATGAGTCTTTGCAAGGGGGCAATCGCCGCAGGCTGATGGCGGGTCTTCGACTACCACATCCTCTTGCTGTGCCAGCGCCCTCCGGGCGCAGTCGGGCAGCTCGCCGCGCTCCATTTGCTCCAGCAGTGGCTTGAAGCCCCCGCCCAGCCCGGCCTCGGCGCCGGTAACGTAGCCGCCTGATTCGTCCAGCAGGACTATCCATGCGTTGTAGTAACCGCGGGTCTCGATGAGGCTCTCGCAGGCACCTTTGAGCAGGCGGTTGCGCTCCTTCTCGGTGACGATGAGCTGGTTGACGCTGCGGATGGCGCGCAGCACAAGGTTAAGGTGTTCGATCCTCTCCTCCGCCTGTTTGCGCTTGGTGATGTCCTGCAGGGTTTCGATCGCACCCGTGGTATTTCCATATATGTCTTTCAACGGTGACGCCGTGAAGAAAAGCCACCTCCCGTTTTCTCCGAGCGACGGGAAGAAACCCTCGACTTCATAAGAGCCATCGATGAGGAGTGATTTTCTGTAGTTCTCGCCATAACGCTTGGCGATTACTTTTTCTGAGGCCTTATCTACAATCAGGTCCGCCATGACAGGGCTTTCCTTATCATAGAAGGCCTTCCATTGGTTTTTGGTGTTATGGATCTGATCTTTGGAAATGCCGGTCAGGTTCTCACATGCTTTATTCCAGTGAGTGACAATGTGCTCTTTGTTGATCACGAAGGTCGGTATCGTGCTTTCCTCGATAATCTGTGATAGTTTTTGCTCGCTCTCCTGAAGCGCTTTCTCCGCCAGCTTGCGCTCGGTGATATCTCTCCCGATTGTCTGAAGATATGTCTTCCCATGAAGATTAAGCCTACTCAACGATACTTCCACATCTAGTGGCGTGCCGTCTTTGCGATGATGTTTCCAGTAGAATCTCTGTGGACGACCGCAAAGCGCAGCGTTGATGTATTCCAACGCCTTCTCTTTTGAATCGCGGCCATCTGGCTGTCTGGCTGGAGAAAAGTCCATCGGCGTATGATTAACCATATCGCTTCTATCGTCGCAGCCATACATTTCAACGGCTCTCGAATTACACTCGACAAAAGTGTCTCCATCCATCAGGTGAATCGCATCGTTGGCGGTTTCAAAGAGAGTGCGGAATCTCTCCTCGCTCTCCTGCAGCGCCTCCTCCGCCCGCTTGCGTCTTAAGCTCAACCGCCACATTATGGAGATGGTCAATGAGCCAATGATGAGTACCGCGATTGCCTCTATCCCGACCTCGGTCCAGTTGATCGGAGTAGCCTGGGCGCGGAATATGTTGTGGGGCAGGTCGAATATCTCATCTGCCGCTATTAGAAACATAGCCAGTATGAATCCTGCTGCGGTTACAGTAATTGCTACTTGAGCCCACTTCTTGCTTCTCATTGCCCATTACCGGAACTCGAAGGTGATTATATGGCCCGGTGATCATCGTCTACCTGCGTTCCGTCCCTCCTTATGTTACAAAAAGCCTTTCTCAATCTCCATATTAAATCAATGTGCAAGTATTCCCACAGGGGGTTAAATAGTATGCCTTATTTAGTCCTTTGTCAATCCCTACCGCTATTTAAGAGTATATCCCTCATATATTAAAGATTCGCATGGTGACATCGTTAAGCTTTTTACAAGATCGAAAGGGGAAACATTTGCGTAACGGGATTTTGGGCACCCCCAAGTGTTGCGTGTTCAAATGTAAAGAGCCTCCAGACTCAAATAATCCAGAGGCTCGTTATTTCTGGTGGAGACGGGGGAGAGTCGAACTCCCCGTCCAGAGAAGGCTGACTCAGGATATCCTACAAGCTTAGTCGGCGATTATTTTCTCGCCCGAGTTGTACACTGCCGACCGCGTACATTCAGGCCAGCCGATTTTTCTTAGGCGCACACCATCGGCGTCATGGTCGCCGCGCCTCGACTAATCGTCACCTGTCCGCGTCCGCCGAGGGAGACACGAAAGGCGTGTCAGCGCTTAGCTAGCGTAGACGTATTCTTTGTCAGTTAATTTTTTGCCACTTTTTTACGAGATAAGTGACGACCTCGGCTTGCAATCCTGTAGCGCTCCAACCCTGTCGAAACCACTCGTCCCCAAAATCGATATGTGAGAACCGCAGTTTACCTGATCCTCGCTGACTTGATGGCGCGCTCCATCTCACGGTCCGCCTGGCGCTGGACCATTGTATCGCGCTTATCGTAGACCTTCTTACCCCTGGCGAGGCCGATCTCCACTTTTGCGGTTCCCCTTTTAAGGTACATTTTTAAAGGTACCAGCGTGTATCCCTTCTGTGTTACCTTTCCGGCGAGATCGTTTATCTGGTTGCGGTGGAGCAGCAGCTTACGGGGTCGCGTGGGCTCGTGGTTGTAGCGGTTGCCCGGATCGTACTTTGCGATGTGGATATTGTGCAACCACATCTCGTCGCCCTCGGGCCTGGCGTAACCCTCCTTCAGGTTTACCCGTCCCGCCCTGATGGACTTGATCTCGGTGCCGGTGAGGACCATGCCAGCCTCGACGCTTTCGAGAATGATGTAGTCGTGATAGGCCTTTTTGTTGCCGGCGATAGTCTTCATAGCTTATTTTATCACTTATTGGATGCAGCTTCAAATCAAGTTTATGGTTCGATGCTATGGTTCGAGCGGTTCCGCATCGGGATGTAGTTTACATAAATCACTCAGCTAGCGATTCGAGGTATTCCACGGCGAACTCCAGTTGAGTATCGATATCGTTCTCGATATCCTCTTCGTCCATCTCCACGACGAAGTCGGGGGTTATCCCCACGCCATCGATCATGTGCTTATCCGGCGTGAGCCACCGTGCGATGGTCATGTAAAGGGCGGAGCCGTCATTGAGCGATACCAGTATGTTGACGCTGCCTTTTCCGTAAGTCGTAGTGCCTACGATCGACGCGCGTTCGTGATCCTGCAGCGCTCCGGCCAGCACCTCGCTGCTGCTGGCGCTCCCCTCGTTGACTAGCACGGCGAGAGGTATATCGGTAGCGAGCCCCCCGGGTTCGGCGGCCCACTCCTCGAAGATCTCCAGATTGTCGTTGGACTCGTACAGGATAACACCGCCTTCGAGAAACTCATCAGTGATATCGGCGACAACATACAGGTAGCCGCCCGGGTTGCCTCTCAGGTCGATGATGATGCCTTCGGGATCGGTCTCGAGTGCAGCGCCGAGGGCGGCGGCGAATTCACCCGTGGTGTGAGGCGAGAAGTATGTGATCTGAATATAGGCTATATCGCTCGATATCGATTCCCCGTAGACGCTCGGCAGGGTTATCTCATCGCGCACGATCTGGATCTCGACCGGAGTATCCTCGTCAGGGTGCTGGATAAGGAGTGTTACCGTGGTGCCCTTGGGCCCTCGAATCTTGAGGACCGCGTCTATCACTGTGAGGCCATCGGTCGTCTCGCCGTCGATCTCGAGGATGACGTCACCGGCCATGATGCCCGCCTCATCCGCGGGGCTGCCGGCGATAGGGGAGATCACCGTCAGCGGCCCGTCATCCGTCGAGATGTACGCGCCGATCCCCTCGAATGTACCCTCTAGGTCGCTGTATTCCAATTCATAATATTCAAAGTAAGCGGTATAAGGATCGTCCAGCGCTTCGAGCATTCCCCATATCGCGCCCTGGCTCAGTATTTCGGGGTCGAGGGAGCTTTCATTTACATAACTTTGCTGGAGTAGCTCCCATACCTCGGACAGAGAGTCGAATTCCTCCGGCAGCCGGCTGTTGGTGTCATCGGATGATATCAGCGTCGCGTAGATGAACCCGGCTATGAACGCCAGTGCGATCGATAGCGAGAGCGCTATGGTTGGTATATAACGTTTGATTTTCATCACTGTTTCTCTGTCTGTCCGGTGTCGTACAATTATAAACGTAGATCGGCTTAACGGCAAGGAGAGGTCTTCCCGTGCGTTCATATTTCGATATGAAAAAGGCGCTATGTAATTAAAAAAGCTTGACAACCTGTCGGGATATGCTGTAGAAAGAAGTTTAGCAATATATGTGTTCTGAGTGAGCGGACACATTACTTATTAGGAGGCGTGATGAGCGTACCTGAGCGGTTAAAGACCTGTCCTATAGCGCCGGCGAGAGAGGATGGAACACCCGGGATATGCCGTGAGGAAAAGTGTGCATGGTGGGCGGAGGATGCATGCGCGATTGTAAAGATGGCTAATAGTTTGGATAAGACGACCAAGAAATAGGGTTGTAGTGTGCCTATAAACACCACGGCATCTATATCGATCTATGAAGATCCCGTTTGATTAATATCGGCTGGCAGGTTACTTCTGCCACGCGGAATCCTCCGTTTTTAATCCCCGAGTTTTCTTACTAATTCACTCCCAAATATTTGAACCCCCGATGTTTGAGCGAAGTAATTTCACAACAGTCTGACCTTTCTGTCTGTTGCATGCGTCGCTAAATGCCTCAAAACAGGGCTTTGCGGGCGTTTCAGATAGTTTGTCGGGCCGTGTGGCACGGTTTAATTAGGGCAATTCGGATGAGGGATGCCGGAGCAAAAAATCGTTGGAAAATTCGCGGATGAAAGAAGTTTGATCTATCGATATATTATGTCAATATAGCCCTTCTGAAACTACGTTATTTTACATAACCTCTATTATGCGAACCACTTTTCGATAGTTTCTCTTCGACTTTTTCGAGCAGTTCCTTGAGCCCCCATCTTTTTGCCGCGGAGATGAGAACCGCGTCGCTGATCTTGACGGCGCTCTCGGCGACGAACTCCCCCATCTCCGCCTCGCCGGGAGCAAGAAGGTCGAGCTTGTTGAGAACCGCTATCCTCGGCTTATCGAGGAGGTTGAGTTCCTTAAGTATTTCCTCCACCGTTGCGCTCTGCTCCGCCGCGTTCCGGTGCGTGATGTCGATAACGTGCAGCAGCAGGTCTGCCTCCTCCAGCTCCTCCAGCGTCGCGCGGAACGCCGCTACCAGCATCGTCGGCAACTTCTGAATGAAACCGACGGTGTCGGTCAGCAGTACTTCCTTCCGTTCGGAAAGCGCGATTCTTCTGGTGGTGGGATCGAGGGTGGCGAACAGTTTGTCCTCGACGAAGACGCCGGCGTTGCTCAATGCGTTAAGCAGCGTGCTCTTGCCCGAGTTAGTGTAACCCACCAGTGAGACGACGGGCATCGCCCGCGTGGTGCGTTGCCTGCGGTACAGCGCGCGATGTTTGCGCACGTCCTCCAGCTCCTTCTGAAGTTTGTGTATTTTGTTGCGGAGGATGCGGCGGTCGGTCTCGATCTGGGCCTCTCCAGGGCCCCTGGTGCCGATGCCGCCGCCGAGACGTTCCAGATGGCTCCACTGTCCGGCGAGGCGCGGCAACAGATATTCGTGCTGCGCCAGCTCCACCTGCAGGCGTCCCTCGTGGGTGCGGGCGCGCCGGGCGAAGATATCGATGATGAGCGCGGTGCGGTCGATGATCTTGACGCCGAGGGCGTCCTCAAGGTTGCGTTGCTGCACCGGAGATAGTTCGTCATCGAAGATCACCACATCGTAGGAGATCTCATCGCGAAGCTCGGCGATTTCTTCCAATTTGCCCTTGCCGATGTAGTGTGCCGGATTGGGACGCTGCATGCGTTGTACCAGCGCGCCCTCGACGTTGGCGCCGGCGGTCCGCGCCAGCAGCGCCAGCTCATCGAGCGAGTCCTCCACCACCCAGCGCTTTTCGTCGCCCTTCACCTCAACGCCTACCAAGACGGCCCTCTCCGGCGACGGGTGGGTCGGATGCATCGAATTGGCGTTTTTGGCTATGGCAGCCACCTTATGTCAATTATTATCTTTGCCATGCCGATATCCTCGCGAGGGCTTCCTCCAGACGGTCGTCCGGCGTTGTGAGAGAGATGCGGATATAGCCCTCGCCGCTCGGCCCGTAACCTACGCCCGGCGTGACCACCACGGCCAGCTCGTCCAGCAATCTGGTGGCGAAGTCGACCGATGTGTATCCGTCCGGCACCCTGGCCCAGATATACAGGCTAGCGCGCGGCGGCGTGGCCTTGATGCCGATATTCGAAAGCGTCTCTAACACCCGGTCGCGGCGCCGCTGGTATATCGCCACGTTGTCTGTCACACATTGCTGCGAGCCGCTCAAGGCTTCGATGGCGGCGTGCTGGATCGCCTGCGGCAGCCCCGAATCGAGGTTCGATTTGACCCTGCGTAGGGCGTCGACCATCCCGGCGTTGCCGACGGCCATGCCCACCCTCCATCCGGTCATGTTGTACGTCTTCGACAGCGAGTGGAACTCTACGCCGACGTCCAATGCACCCTTCGCTTCTAGGAAGCTGACCGGCTTGTATCCGTCGAAAGCTATCTCGGTGTACGGCGCGTCGTGACACACCGCGATGTCGTACTTTTTGGCGAACTCCACGACTTTTTCGAAGAAATCTATCCCGGCCACCGCGCCTGTTGGGTTGTTCGGGTAGCTTATCCACAGCACCTTCGCTTTTCGCGCGACGTCACTGGATATCGCTTCAAGATCGGGAAGGAATCCGTTCTCTTCCAGCAGCGGCATGTAATATGATTCGCCCCCGCAGAACATGGTGCCTATGGAGTAAACCGGATACGCCGGGTCCGGCACCAGGGCGATATCGCCTGGGTCGATGAAGCACAGCGCGATGTGCCCGACGCCTTCCTTTGCCCCGATGAGGGAGACGATCTCCTTCTCCGAATCGAGGTCGATGTCGAAGCGTCGCTTGTACCAGCCGGCCACCGCCCGGCGGAACTCCGGCAGCCCCTCCGATTCGGGGTAACAGTGATTCTGCGGGTCGCGCGACGCCTCGCAGAGGCGGTCGATTATGTGCTGCGGCGTGGGTATATCGGGGTCGCCTATTCCCAGGCTGATGACGTCTATACCCTGCGCCCGCTTCTCCGCGATCTTCTTGGATATCCCCACGAAAAGGTATGGTGGTAGTTTCTCGATTCGTTTCGCTATTTTCATCTTCGCTCTTTCAGTCTTTTTAGATTAATGCGATAAGCTCACGAAAGGTAATTTTAATTTCAATGGTCAGATATGGCCATGCCTAATCGGGCCATTCGCCCTCGAAAACGACCTCGGCGGGGCCGCTGAGTTTCACATCGCCGCTGCCGTCCCAGGCGACGGTGAGTGTACCGCCGGGAAGATTTACGTCGACGTCGCCGGATGAGTAATCGTGAAGCCGGGCTGCCACGGCGATGGCACAGGCGCCGGTGCCGCAGGAGAGGGTCTCGCCCGCGCCGCGCTCCCATACGCGGGCTCGGATGGTACGAGTGTCGATCACGTTGGCGATCTCGAAATTGACTCGATTTGGAAAGAACGGGTGGCGCTCCACCAGCGGTCCGAGTTCGGCCAGCGGGAACCCGTCAACCGGCTCTTCGATGAAGCACACCGCGTGGGGGTTCCCCATCGAAAGGCAGGTGAGCGAGAGTTGTCTTCCTCCGACCTCGAGGGGATAGTCCTTTACCGCGTCGAGTGTCTCCTTAACCGGTATCCGTTCCGCCGCGAGTATCGGTTCGCCCATGTCGACCTGTATCAGCTTGTCGACCGACCGCGCCCGGCGTATGCCGTCCATAGACTCGACCGTGATCTCGCCCGGCGCTGCGACGCCTTTCTCGATGGCGTATTTGACGAGGCATCGCATCCCGTTGCCGCAGGCCTCGGCCTCCGAGCCGTCCGGGTTGAACATGCGCATGCGGACATTGGCGGCGGGCGATGGCGTCACCAGTATCAGGCCGTCGGAGCCGATGCCGAAGCGTCGCGCGCACATCGCACGCGCCAGCGACGGCCAATCGCGCTCATCGCCCGTCTCGACCAGCACGAAGTCGTTGCCCGTTGCCTGCATCTTTGTGAATTCGATAGTATTCATGAGCAAGTTTTGATCAACCCCCCATAATCTTAATCCCCCTCAATCCCCCTTTCACAAAGGGGGATTAGGAAGGAACTTCTCTTCAGAAGTTCGGTCGGTTAAGCGCGACTTTAGTATAGCATCAAAGTCTAGCTCTTAGAACCTGTTATGTCATCGTCGTCTCCGCTACAGGAGAATTGCGCTATGAGACTGCGGATCGGTTTCAGCGGATCTTCTCTGATGTCGAACCAGCGTATCGTCTCATCCTTCGGGCGGAACCACGCGTATTGATGTCGCGCGAAGCGGTGCGTCTCGAACTTTATGCGCCGTATCGTCTCATCGAGTCCCATATCGCCCCGCAGATGTTCGATGATCTGTTTATAACCAAGCCCCGACATCGCAGGGAGGTTGGGCGAGTAGCCGCGATCGAGCAATCGCTTAACTTCATCGACCAGCCCTCGCTCGATCATGCGGTCGACCCTCGCATCGATCCTGCGGTACAGATCTTCGCGCGAGGTGGTTAGTCCTATCGTCAGCGTTTCGAATGCGGGGGCGACCGCCCGCAGCGCTGAGAATTTGAGGCCGGTGGCCCTGCATACCTCCAGCGCTCGTATCACGCGGCGCACGTTGCGCGGATCGATCTTCTCCGCGGCCTCCGCGTCGACTTTCCGCAGCTCGGCATGCAAAACCTGATAACCTTCCTGTGCGGCCCTTTCTTCGAGGTTACGCCTGAACTCGGTATCCGGCGGAACAGCCGGTATGCGCAGCCCGCCGGTTACCGCACGAACGTAGAGGCCGCTTCCGCCGACGAGGAGTGCCTGTTTGCCGCGACGTTGAATGTCATCGATAGCCTTAAGCGCTAATTCCTGATATGTCGCCAAGGTGAAATCGCCGTCCGGGTCGACGACATCGATTAAGTGATGCGGGATAGCATCGAGCTCCTTGCGGCCCGGTTTGGCGGTGCCGATGTCCATGTACCTGTAGACCTGGCGGCTGTCCGCGCTCACGATCTCGCCGCCGATGCCCCGCGCCAGCTCGACGGCCAGGGTGCTCTTGCCCGTCGCCGTGGGCCCAACGATCGATATCAGGCGGGTCATTTCCGGATCGATGCTGTCTGCTCCACCATGCTTATGAATTCGGCTGCCTTGAGGCTCGCGCCGCCCACCAGTCCGCCGTCGATCTCCGGCTGTCCGATGAACTCGGCGGCGTTGGCGGCGTTCACGCTCCCGCCGTAGAGAATGCGCACCTTTTGGGCGAGGTCGTCGCCGTAAATACCGGCGATGGTTCGCCGTATTGTGTCGATGGTGGTATTGGCGTCGACCCCGGTGGCCGCCATGCCCGTACCGATGGCCCAGATCGGCTCGTAGGCGATGACGATGTCGGGGGAGTATTCGATATCCTTGAGCGCGTCTCTCGCCTGGCCCGTTACGATTTGTTGCGTACGCCCCGACCTGTTCTGATCGAGGTTCTCGCCGATGCAGATTATCGGTTTCAGCCCCGCGTCGAGCGCCGATCTGACTTTTTTGTTAACGGTCTCGTCGGTCTCGCCGAAGTACTGCCGCCGCTCGGAGTGCCCGATGATGACGTACTCGCACAGGCCGGACAGCATCGATGGCGATATCTCGCCGGTGTACGCGCCCTTCTTCTCGAAGTACATGTTCTGGGCGCCAACCTTCGTCGATGATCCCCTCAGGACATCGGCGACCGTGGCCAGCGAGACGAACGGCGGGCACACCAGCTTCTCCACGCCGCCTATCCCGTCGAGCGCGCCCTTCATGTCGTTCACCAGGGCCACTGCCTCGGCGATGGTGGTATTCATCTTCCAGTTTCCGGCGATCAGCAAGGTTCTCATATCACGCTCCGTATTTATCAAGTTTCAATGCATTGGCCAGCGCCAGCGGCATTATGTCGACCGCCGGGAAATTGCCCAGCGCCCCTCCGGCGCAGGCGCGCTCCGAGAATTCCTCCACGCCGTCGCGGCGGCAATACTTCGAATACAGCAGGAACGGCACGGGATGCCAGCTGTGTCCCTTGAGCAGCGCCGGGGTAGAGTGATCGCCGGTGACCACGATGACGTCCGGCTCCAGCTCGGTCAGCAGCGGCAGCGCCGCGTCCACCTCCTCGATAACCTTCACCTTGCGGTCGAAGTCCCCGTCCTCTCCGGCGCTGTCGGTGCCCTTGACGTGGATGAAGAAGAAGTCGTAAACATCGTAATTCTCGACGACGGTGGTTATCTCCTCCTCTATCGTCGTACCGGTGTCCAGTACGTGCATGCCCACGACGCGGGCCAGCCCGCGGTACATGGGGTAAGAGGCGACGGCCGCCGGATTAAGCTTGAACACCTCGTCCATGCGAGGCACCTCGGGCGGGTACTTGGCGAATCCCCGCAGCAGCACCATGTTCGCCGGCTGCAGTCCGTCGAGCCTTTCCCTCGCCGCGGCGATGAACTTGTTGGCTACGCTCGCCGCTGTGTCGGCGCCAGGCGACAGCGCTTGTATGTCAAGCGGCGCCAGCCCCACACGCTGCGGGTCCGAATCGGAGAGGGCGCTCGACAGCCCCTTGCCGCGGAATATCGCCACGAAACGGTGTTCCTTCTCCGGGTGCACCGATATATCGACGTCATCGACGCTCATGCCGGTGAGCATATCGCACAGCTCGGCGCACTTCTCGCTGGAGATGCGTCCGGCGCGGCGGTCGGTGACGAGACCGCCATCGTCCACGGTGCAGAAATTGCCGCGCGCCGCCGCATCGCCGTCCCTGAGTTCGAGCCCGATGCCCAGCGCCCCGAGCACGCCGCGGCCTATCTGGTGCTGCGGTATGAGCGGGTCGTAGCCGAAGATCGCCAGGTGACCCGGCGCGCTGCCGGGCGTAATGCCTGCGCTCACTATGACGCTGAGGCCGCAGACGCCGTCGCGCGCCAGCATGTCGAGGTTCGGCGTGACGGCGGTCTCAAGCTCCGTTACGCCCGGATCGGGATGCGGCAGCCCTCCCAAACCGTCGAGAACGAGGAATATTATCTTCGACGGCGTCGCTTTCGAGATGCTCCTGATCTGCTCTAAACTGATCATCTGTCGACCTCTCGCTTATCGTTACTATGTTTTATTCTGCAGCACCGCAACGCCGGGGAGGGTTTTGCCCTCGAGAAACTTGAGCGACGCCCCGCCCCCGGTCGACACATGTGTCATCTTATCGGCGAGGCCCAACTCCTCGATCGCCTCGGCGGTGGAGCCGCCCCCGATTATCGTGATCGCATCCAGGCCCGCCAGCGTTTGCGCCATACTCGCGGTGCCGCGGCTGAACTTGGGGAACTCGAAGACGCCCATCGGGCCGTTCCAGATGACGGTCTTGCACCTGCGCAGCTCGTTCTCGAACATTTCGATGGTTTTATGTCCGATGTCCATGATCAGCCAATCGTCGGGAACTTCGTTCACGGGCACTGTCTTCGATTTCGCCTCGGCGGAGAACCTGTCGGCGATCACCGCGTCGACGGGCAGCAGTAGATTTACCTCCCTGGATTGCGACTTTTTCATCAGCCTTTGGGCCAGCTCGATCTTGTCCTCCTCGACGGACG
>JAYEHL010000203.1:0-6923 GCA_034659515.1 Chloroflexota bacterium
ATCATCTGTACTTTCTGATCCATGGCACACGTTTCCTTCCAAGGCATAGGCTTTACCTCCTGTCTATGCCTTTAACTGTAAACGATGTGCCCAGTCTATTTTGTCAACATTGTACCCGGTTCATACCCCCCTGAATCCCCCAGTCTTGGGGGATTTTTAAAGTTGGGGGACACCTCCAGTTCCTCCGGCAGGAGGTATCCTGCACCTCTTTTTCGGCAGTCTGATTGGGGGAAGAATTCCGGTGCCGGAAGCGCGACATTACAATCTTCAGTACCGATATATTAAGCAATGATGAGCCGGTGTTGCCTAATCGTCCCACAGTGGGTTCATGACAAGGCCGGTGGGTGTTTTGGGATAGAAGTATGTCGATTTCTGCGGCATCCGTTCCCTAGCGTCGGCCACGGCGAGCATGCCGGAGATCGGCGTCGGGTTGAGGAAGAACGCTAGCTGCTGCTCCCCCGCGTTCACGCGTTCGATGGCCTCCGCGCCGTCGCGCGTGAATTCGAGGCATTCGTCCTCTTTAGCCGTGCTGTCCAGCCCCAGCATATCTCTCAGTATCGCTCGATGCAGTATCGACACATCGAGGCTGCCTGCAACGCTGTTACCATCGATCGGCTTTAGATTTGCGCCGGGCTTCGCGCGGAGGATGCACAGCTTGTCACCGTCCAGTCCGTAGAGCCCGAAACTGGTTCCCGCTTGCCCCTCAAGCGCTTCGTTCCACTGTCTCAGCGATTCCGCAGCGTCGGCCGTCGGAGGCAGCAACTCCTCATCGAAACGTTCGGCGAGCTTCCCCTTGAGCGACGTCAGAATGTCCGGAGCCAGCCCTTTTACCATCCGGTGGGTGGGCATCATGATGAGGCCGGGGTCTTCGGCGGGGGTGATAGTCATCATCACGAAGTTGTAGGGCGCGTCGTCGCCGTCGGAAGGGCCGGCGGCGCGCCGCTCGCGGCTGTAATTAAGGGCGGTCTCGTAGCGGTGGTGGCCATCGGCGATGTACAGCATTTTATCGGCCAGTAGGTTGGATATGCTTGCGATGGCGTCCTCGTCGGTGACCGTCCACATGGCGAACTCCACGCCGTCCTTATCGACGGCATGCGGCGACGGCCTCTCGATGATATCGCCCAGCAGCGCTTCGAAGCCCTCGGCCTTATGGCGGAACAGCACCATGATCGGGCTGAAGTTCACATCGCACGCTCTGAGTAGGTTCAGCCGGTCCTCGCGCGGTTTGCTCATCGTTCTCTCGTGGGGACGGACGCTTCCGGTCTCCAGGTCCTCCAGCCTCATCCTGGCGACGAGGCTGAAGCGGCTGAGCACGCTGTCGCCCAGGTGGAACCGATGTTTCACAAGGTAAAACGCGGGTTGCTCATCTTGGGACAGTATTCCCTCATCGAGCCACTGTTTTACATAAGAAGAAGCGCGGGTGTATTTGTTATTGCTTTCGCTATCGTCCGGCTGGTCGAGGCCGAAGTCGAGTCGAATTACGTTGTGCGGGCTTAACTGGCAATACCGAAGCTGCCCGGCGGGTGAGATCACATCGTAGGGTGGAGTGATCACCGAGGAGAGGTCGCCTGCGCGCTCGAGATTATAGCGAAGACCGCGAAACGGTCTGACATCAGCCACAACGCTTTTACTATAGCAAGGCGCGGCAGAAAGGTCAATGTAAAAAAGAGGGGCACGGCATGCCCTATATCGTATTCGTCATTCCGGTCCCGTATCGCTGTACGGGATAAATTCCAACCGGAATCCAGAGAGGGCGAATGGCCATTCGCCCCTACATCCCGTTACGCATCAATAGCTGTTCTGACCTCTTTCACGAAGGCCTTCACGTCAGCTGTCGGGCTTTCGCTGTTCTCTACGATGTCGATTATGCGGCTGCCGATGATGACGCCGTCGGAGAGCGCAGCCACTCGCCCTGCCTGCTCCGGCGTCGAGATGCCGAACCCGACGCACAGCGGCTTCGACGTTGCATTGCGCACCTTCGATATGAATCCATCGAGATCGGTCGAGATCGCAGAGCGAGTGCCGGTGACGCCTTTGAGCGAGACAACGTAGATGAAGCCGCGCGATCTGTCGGCCACCAGGCGTATCCGCTCCGCCGATGTCGTGGTGGGAGCCAGCAGGTAAATCAGGTCGATGCCGTTCCCCGATGCGATGGCCTCCAGCTCTTCGCCCTCCTCCGGCGGCAGGTCGGGCACGATGAGCCCGTCGATGCCGGCGTCGGACGAGGCTTTGCAGAAATCGTTCAGCCCGTAGTGCAATATCGGATTGTAGTAGCCCATGAAGATGAGCGGGACATCGACCCTGCGTCTCAGCTCGGCGGCGACGTCGAGGCAGCGTTGCGGCGTCATGCCGGTTTCCAGCGCGCGGTGGCTGGCCCGCTGGATGGTGGCGCCGTCGGCGAGGGGGTCGGAGAACGGTATGCCCAGCTCGATCATGTCGCAGTCGCCTTCGACGAGCGCAGCCGCGATTTCTATTGTTGCCTCTACGCTCGGGTAGCCCGCGGTGAGATACGCGATGAGCGCCTTTCGCCGTGAGAGTCGCGAATCCTCGAAGTATTTGTCGATACGATTCACAGGTTCACCCCCAGCGCTTCGGCGGCTATGCCGAGGTCCTTGTCGCCGCGCCCGCTCAGATTAACCAGAACGATCTTATCGGGAGGCAGCTCCGAAGCGAGCTTGGCTGCGTAGTACGCGGCGTGGGCCGACTCAAGGGCGGGGATTATCCCCTCCTTCTCGGAGAGCAGTTTAAATCCCTCCAGGGCCTCACCGTCGGTGACGGCGATGTAGCTCGCCCGCCCGCTGTCCCTCAGGTAGCTGTGCTCCGGGCCGACCCCCGGGTAGTCCAGCCCCGCGGAGATGCTGTGGGTCTCGCGTACCTGTCCGGCTTCATCCTGCATCAGGTACGACTTAGTGCCGTGGAGCACGCCGACGGCTCCTTCCGTCAACGGTGCGCTGTGCTTGCCCGTGTCGAGCCCGAGCCCTCCGGCCTCCACCCCGATTAGCTTGACTTCGGCGTCGCTCAAAAGCGGGTAAAACATACCGATTGCGTTGCTGCCGCCGCCGACGCAGGCGACGGCGTAATCAGGCAGACGTCCGGTTGCGTCGACCATTTGTTGCCGCGCCTCCGTGCCGATGACCGCCTGGAAGTCGCGAACCATCATCGGGTACGGGTGCGGCCCGACGACGCTGCCGAGCAGGTAGTGAGTGGAATCGACGTTGGTCACCCAGTCGCGGATGGCCTCGTTTATCGCATCCTTCAGCGTCCTGCTGCCGCTGGCGACCGGCCGCACCTCGGAGCCCAGGAGCTTCATGCGGAAGACGTTCGGGGACTGGCGCTGGATATCCTCCTCGCCCATGTAGACTATACATTCCATTCCCAGCATGGCGCACACCGTCGCGGCGGCCACGCCGTGCTGACCGGCTCCGGTTTCGGCGACGATGCGTCGCTTGCCCAGCCGCTCCGCCAGCAGCCCCTGCCCCAGGGCGTTGTTTATCTTGTGCGCGCCGGTGTGGGTCAGGTCCTCACGCTTGAGGTATATCCGCGCCCCGCCGCAGTGCGCGGTGAGCCCGGCGGCGAAGTGCAGCGGCGTCGGCCGTCCGACGTAATCGTGCAGCAGCGCCGCTAGCCGTTTCTGGAAGGCGGGATCGTCTTGCGCCTCGCGGTAGCCGCGCTCCAACTCCTCCAACGCCGCTATCAGGGTCTCGGGGACGAACTTGCCGCCGAAGGGGCCGAAATGGCCGCTATTATCCGGTAATTGTGTTGCATTCTTCATTTGATGTTTCCTCTAGCCAAATGTTAATCAACCCCCTGTGTCCCCCAATCTTGGGGGAATTTATAAAAATAGGGGACACCCCTAAAACCCCGGCCCTTCCGCGGAAGGGCACCTCTTTTCTTCAATCGTCATTCCGGCCCCGTATCGCCGTACGGGGTAAACTCCAGCCGGAATCCATATCTGGGCGAGGCGACCTCGCCCCTACGGCATGGCGTCGATTTTCCGTACCGTTGATATGAACCTCTTTATCTTAGCGATGTCTTTCACGCCGTTTGTCTCAACCCCGCTGGAGACATCCACGCCCCACGGCCGCGCCGCAGCTATGGCCCACGCCACGTTCTTAGGTGTGAGCCCTCCGGCGAGTACGAAGCGATATCGCTCGGCCGCCTTTGTGGCTATGGTCCAGTTGAACGATTTGCCGGTGCCGCCGTAGCTTCCATTGGCGGCGCAGTCCAGCAGCGGCAGGAAGTAGTAGTTGGCCTTCTTGTAGCCGCCGGACAGCTCGTTCAGCAGCTTTTCGCTGGTATATTCCTTGGAAATCTTGATCGCCTTGATGGCGGGGCGGTGTAGCTCCTGCACGTACTCCCAGGGCTCGTCGCCGCTCAGCTGTATGCGGTCGAGGTCGCAGTATTTGGCGATGCGGTTGACCTCGGCGGAGGGCGTGTTGACGAAGACCCCAACCGTCAGCGCCCCGCTGCCCTTAGCAGCCGCAGATATTTCCCTTGCCCGTTCCACATCGACCTGGCGCTTCGAGGGGGCCAGCACGATGCCGATGTATTCGGCCCCTGCCTCGGTGGCGGCGACGGCGTGATCGGGGTCGGTTATTCCGCAAATCTTCACCCTGGTCATGACAGTAACTCCTTTATTTTTTCCGGCACGTCGGCGCTGGTCGAGAGGGCCTCGCCGACCAGCATTGCGTCGACGTTCCATTTCGTGAGTTTCTCAACGTCGGTGCGATGCCTGATTCCGCTCTCGCTGACGACGATGCGGTCGTTCGGGACGAGCCGTCGCAGCCTTGCGGTCGTATGCAGGTCGACATCGAACGTCTGCAAATCGCGGTTGTTGATGCCGATTATCCTCGCTCCGCTGGATACGGCCCGCTCGATCTCGTTCCCGTCGTGCGCCTCGATGAGGCACTTCATTCCGAGGTCGTGGCTGAGAGAGAGGAGTCGCGACAGCGTATCGTCGTCCAGTATCGCTGCGATGAGCAGGAGCGCGTCGGCACCGCAAGCCTTCGATTCGTATATCTGATATAGGTCGAAGATGAAATCCTTGCGCAGCAGCGGCACCGCGATCCCTCCGTCGTCGAAAGAATTCCGTGTCGCTTCAAGGCAGTCGATGCTGCCTTTGAAATGCTTCTCCTCGGTGAGTATCGATATCGCCGCGGCCCCGTTCGCGGCGTAGGTCGTAGCCAGCTTGACGGGGTCGATGTCGGCGTTTATCGTGCCTCTGGACGGCGAGGCTTTCTTCACCTCGGCGATGAGCTTGATGTCGTCGCCGCACAGCGCGGAGGCGAAGTCGACGGGTTTGCGCCTCATATCGGCACAACGCCGCTTCAGCTCACTCAGAGGCAGCTCGCGCTTCCGCCGCTCCAGCGATTCCTTTTTCGATTGAACTATTTCGTCGAGTATCATTCTTTTAACCTTTTGGTAGGGGCAATTCATGAATTGCCCCTACACTGGCCCCCATTCTTGGGGGGACATTTGTTAAATTAGGGGACACCCCCAGTGCCCCCGGCCCTTCCGCGGAAGGACAGGGGGCGTTCGCGGTCACGATACGCCTCGCCCCTACGGATTCGGCTACGCCATGCTTTGCGTCAGCTCCCTCAGCTCATCGAGCTTTTTCATGGCGGCGAAGCTGTCTACCGATTCGGTGGCCAGCTTGACGCCCTCCTTAAGGTCACTGGCCATATCGGCGGCGACGAGGGCGGCGGCGGCGTTGAGCAACGTGATGTCGCGGTAGGGCCCTTTCTCGCCGTGTATTACGCAGCGAAGGATGTCGGCGTTCTCCTTGGGCGGGCCTCCTCTCAGCTTATCGACGCTCGTGCGATTGAATCCGAAATCCTCCGGGTCGACATGATATCGCGACACCGCTCCGTCTTTGAGCTCGCATACCGTCGTCTTTCCGCCGAGCGTGATCTCGTCCATGCCGTCCTCGCCGTGCACTACCAGCGCGTGCCCGCAGCCGAGCAGGCCGAGCACCTCGGCCATGGTCAGGGCTAGATCGTCGTCGAACACGCCGAGCAATTGCGCCTGCGCCCGCGCCGGGTTGGTCATCGGTCCCAGAATATTGAATATGGTGCGTATGCCTATCTCGCGGCGCGGCGGCGCGGCGAACTTCATCGACGGATGGAAAGTGGGCGCGAACATGAACCCGATGCCGATCTCCTCCAGACAGCGCTCCACTTCCCTCGGCCCGAGGTCGTACTTCACCCCCAGCGCGTCGAGGACGTCGGCGCTGCCGCAGCCGCTGGACATACCGCGGTTTCCGTGCTTGGCCACCTTGACTCCCGCGCCCGCCACGGCGAAGGCCGCTGTGGTCGAAATATTGAACGTTTTAGTGCCGTCCCCGCCGGTGCCGCAGGTATCGACGACGGGGCCGGTGACCTTGACCGGAACCGATCTCTCGCGCATCACCTGCGCCATTCCGGCTATCTCGTGCACCGTCTCGCCCTTGAGCCTGAGCGCCGTGACGAAGGCTCCGAACTGCGCCGGCGTGGCTTCCCCCTCCATTATCTCGTTCATCACCTGTGCCGCCTGCTCCATGTCGAGCGAGCTGCCTTTTACGATTAAATCGATTGCTTCTTTAATCATTCTGAGCCTCCAATGTGGATGTTAGCCAAATACTTTCGATCAAGTCGCGATTTTTGCCCTTGTCTAACTTGCGAACTATAAGTGGTCCTATTATCAAGTTTCCTATGGTTTTACCGATGTCTATATCACGTGACGATTCAAAGTATTGTCCGAATGTATCCGTATAATATGCTAATAGGTAGCTACGCTCGTTCCTCTTCTTTACGGATATCGGCCATTCCATCAAATCTCCATCGTGTATAATGCCGTCTTTCGACACTGCGCCAAAGATTCTTAAATATTCACCGCTTAGTGAAGTTCCTGGTTGGATGTATAATCGGACGTCTGTAGCTGGTCCT
>JAYEHL010000204.1:0-6805 GCA_034659515.1 Chloroflexota bacterium
CTCTGGCATAGCCTTCGGCTATGTTACAATGTTTTTGTCCCAAACGCCCACATAGCTCAGTGGTAGAGCACGTTCTTGGTAAGAACGGGGTCGTCAGTTCAACTCTGACTGTGGGCTTATAATCGAGGAGGAGAAATGGCGAAGAAAGTCTTTGAGCGAAACAAACCGCACGTGAACGTGGGAACCATCGGGCACATCGATCACGGCAAAACAACACTGACGGCGGCTATTACCAAGACGTTGGCAAACGAAGGACTTGCCGATTTTCGCGCCTTCGACAGTATTGATAACGCTCCTGAAGAGAAGGCACGTGGCGTGACCATCGCCATTGCCCACATCGAGTATGAGACTAGTAAGCGCCACTATGCACATGTCGACTGCCCGGGACACGCCGACTATATCAAGAATATGATCACCGGAGCGGCTCAGATGGACGGTGCCATTATCGTGATCGCTGCGGATGACGGTGTTATGCCGCAGACAAGGGAGCACCTGCTGCTGGCTCACCAGGTGGAGGTGCCCTACATCGTGGCCGTGCTGAATAAGGTAGACATGGTGGATGATGAAGAACTCCTCGAGGTAACAGAGCTGGAACTAAGAGAGGAGGTATTCCCGCACTACGACTTCCCTGGTAATGATATCCCCATTGTCAGGGTTAGCGCTCTTAAGGCATTGGAATGCGGCTGCGGCAAACGCGAATGTGAGTGGTGCGGTCCAATATGGCAACTAATGGATGCCGTTGATGGCTATATACCTACACCGGTACGCCCCAAGGACAAACCGTTCCTGATGCCCGTTGAAGATGTCTTCAGCATAAAGGGGCGTGGGACTGTGGCAACCGGTCGCGTGGAGCGCGGTATCGTTAAGGTTGGTGATGGGGTCGAGGTAGTTGGCATCAATCCTACTCAGCGCAAGGTTGTAACCGGTGTAGAGATGTTCCACAAGACCTTGCAAGAGGGCGAGCCCGGTGATGCCGTCGGCATCCTTATAAGAGGAGTTGAGCGCGACGAGATACTCAGGGGTATGGTTCTTGCGAAACCCGGTTCAATAACGCCACACACCGAGGCAGAGTCCGAAGTATACGTCCTCACCAAAGAAGAGGGAGGGCGACATACGCCATTCTTTAACGGCTACAAACCACAGTTCTACATCCGTACAACGGACGTAACTGGCAGCATTCAATTGCCAGAGGGCGTAGAGATGGTCATGCCCGGAGATAATATTAAGATGAAAATAAAGCTCATAGAGCCGATAGCTATAGAGGCAGGCATGCGGTTCGCCATCAGAGAGGGCGGCAGGACCGTAGGCTCCGGAGTTATCACCAAGGTACCGGAATAAGAAGAGCTGAATTTTGAGGGGAAAGGTATCGATTGGCTAAGAAGGGGGCTAGGATAATAATTCATCTCGCCTGCACTGAGTGCAAGGAGAGAGTATATACGACAACCAAAAATAAGAAGAACGACCCGGATCGTTTGGAGCGCAAGAAGTATTGTCCGCGTTGTCGTACCCATAGGACTTATCGCGAGGTGCGGTAATGGCTAAGCCAACCGTATCGATGGGCCAAATTATCCCCGGAATCCGCCGTTACACCAGTGAAATAGCAGCAGAGCTCAAGAAGGTTCTTTGGCCCACCAGAGAAGAAACCAGGCGACTTACCGTTATGGTAATCATAATAGCGGGTACGATAGGAATTTTCCTTGGGGCAGCCGACTACGGTTTCACACATTTGATGGAATTGATACTAGGAGGGTAGGGAGGCAGAAGGCAGATCCTAGGGAGCTCTATTATCGGCTTTCCTTCCGCCCACTTCTAAGGAGAAAAAATGATAGAAGCTGAGCGGAGATGGTATGTCATTCACACCTACTCCGGCTATGAGCAGCGGGTCCAGGCCAATTTGGAACAGAGGATCCGGTCTATGGATGCCCAGGACAAGATCTTCAGTGTAATCATCCCAACCGAGAACGAGATAGAGATCAAAGACGGGCAAAAGAAAACCGTGGACAGGAAGGTCTTCCCCGGATATATACTGGTGGAGATGAAGCTAACCGATGAGAGCTGGAACGTCGTGCGGAATACGCCGGGCGTTACCGGTTTCGTCGGCGCAGGCAGCAAGCCGGTACCCCTCGATGAGGAAGAGGTCAAGAATATTTTTCAGCGCATGGAGGGGGACACTCCAAGGATCAAGGTCGGCTTCCGCAAGGGAGAGAGTGTACGCGTGATCGATGGTCCCTTTATCGACATGATCGGTGTAGTGGACGATCTCAATACCGAAAAGGGCAAGGTTAGAGTTCTCATATCACTCTTTGGACGGGAGACTCCGGTGGAACTGGACTTCCTTCAGGTAGAGCGACTCTGAGCCATTGTAAGAACTATTTCATAGAGGTATTAACTTGGCAAAGAAGAAGGTAAAGACGATAATAAAACTTCAGCTCCCGGCGGGGCAGGCGAGCCCGGCCCCACCCGTAGGACCTATCCTGGGACAATACGGATGCAACATCATGGGGTTCTGTAAGGAGTACAACGAGCGCACCGCATCTCAAATGGGCTCCATCGTACCTGCGGAGATAACTATCTTCGATGACCGCTCTTTCGCCTTCGTCCTGAAGACACCACCGGTGGCTGATCTGCTTCGTAAGGCGATCGACATAAATAAGGGAAGCGGCACCCCCAACACACAGAAGGTAGGTAAGATCCCTAGAGACAGGGTCGAGGAAATCGCCAATCTTAAAATGAAAGATCTGAACGCCGCTGACGTACAGGGAGCGATGAAGATGGTCGAAGGAACGGCGAGAAGCATGGGGATCGAGGTAGAATAATGGCTAAGCACGGTAAGAAATACAATGAGGCGGCCAAGCTGGTGGAACGCAACCGGGAGTACGATCCATGGGAGGCTATTACGCTTGCAAAGCAGTCCTCTTACACAAAGTTCGACGAGACGGTAGAGGTCCATCTACACATGGGCCTTGATCCTAGACATGCCGATCAGCAGGTGAGAGGCGTGGCAAGCCTGCCGCACGGACTGGGCAAGCAGGTCAGAGTATTAGTCTTTACTCAGGGAGAAGGCGTCAAGTTCGCCGAGGACGGCGAGGCTGAATACGTGGGCTGCGAGGATCTCGTGAGTAAGATCGAGGGCGGTTGGCTCGACTTCGATGTGGCCATCGCCACAGCGGACGTTATGAGTAAGGTCTCAAAGCTGGGCAAGGTGCTAGGTAGGCGCGGGCTGATGCCGAACCCGAAATCTGGAACAATAGTGCAACCCGCGGACATACCGAGGGCGGTAAAAGAAGCGAAAAGGGGCAGGGTGGACTTCAGGATAGACAAGACTGCTGTCATCCACGCTCCAATAGGCAAGGCCAGTTTCGAAGAGGACAAACTGCTGGACAATCTGGCCGCGCTTATGGATACGGTGATAAAGGCCAAGCCCAGGGGTGCAAAGGGACAGTACGTAAAAAGCGCCACCATTGCCACATCGATGGGGCCAGGTATAAAATTGGATCTGAAACCCACGCTGGGGCTAAAGGCCCAGTAACTTGAGGAGATGTAATCTGAGGCTTTTTGATGATATCTCCGCCAGCATAGGATACAGAAAGTTTAGTTTCGCTACGATTACAATAAAATAACCTTTACTGGAGTGCCATAGACAGCAGGCGCCATTGAGCTTAATGTAATGCCTGCCGAGGCTAAAGGATTAATTGGAGTCCTTGTGTCTATGGCGCAGGGGCTTTTAATTTAAGGGGTGAATTATGCGACTGGAAGAGAAGAAACAAGCGGTACACGATCTAGCCGAAAAACTGGAGCACGCCAACGTAGTCATTACAACAAGCTATGGTGGGCTCACCGTGGCGGAGATGACGGAACTAAGACGCAAACTTCGCGCTCAGAAAGTAGAGTTCCGCGTTATCAAGAACACGCTTGCGCGGTTCGCCGCCGAGACGGCTGGAAGAGAAGAGCTAAACAAGATCGTAATCGGCCCTACCGCAGTGGCCTTCGGCTATGACGACATCGCCGCGCCGGCGAAGGCCTTGATGGAGCACATCCGTGCCACCAAGAGCGAACTTAAGATCAGCGGCGGACTGGTGGAGGATCGGGTATTGAGCGCCGCCGAAGTGGCTTCGCTCGCTTCCATGCCATCCAGAGAGGTCTTGGTGGCCAAGATGCTCGGCGGATTAAAAGGTCCGCTCTACGGTCTGGTTAATGTGCTTAACGCTAACCTAACAGGGTTGGTATACCTGTTGTCCGCGAGAGAAAAACAACTGGAAGAAGGAGGATAAATATGACTGAGGAGCTAGAGCAGAAGGAAGAGCAGGCGGAGGAGGCCAAAGTGGAAGAGCAGACGGAGGCTAAAGCGGAGGAGCCGAAGAAGGAGGCTGCCGCAAAGAAATCTGCCCCCAAGGCCGCGTCGTCCGGCAAGACGATGAGCAAGGACGAGCTTATAGATGTTATCAAGAATATGACCGTGCTGGATCTCAACGAGCTAGTCAAGGCCCTTGAGGAAGAGTTCGGAGTCAGCGCCGCAGCACCCATGGCAGTAGCCGCAGCGGGACCGGCGGCAGGGGGAGCGGCAGAAGCTGCAGCGGAGGTTGAGGAGCAGACCGAGTTCACCGTGACACTCAAAGATATCGGTGCCAATAAAATTCAGGTGATCAAGACCGTGCGAGAGGTGACCGGCCTCGGGCTCAAAGAGTCCAAGGACCTGGTAGATGGTACCCCTTCGACACTCAAAGAGAGCGTAACTAAGGAAGAGGCCGCTACTATCAAAGAGAAGATGGAAGCCGCTGGAGCCGCCGTCGAGATCAAATAAAAGAAACAGGCAGGCGTGCAATGACCATCAAGGTTGTCATAGAACGCACCGTAAAACCTGATAAAAGGGATGAGTTACTGGAGATTCTCAAGGAAATGAGGCCCAAGGCGATACAGCAACCGGGGCATGTCAAAGGCGAGACGCTTTGTTCAATAGAGAATCCCAATACGCATATGATCATCAGCACCTGGCATAGAGGTGGGAGGACAGCCCTGACCGCCGGGTGCTGATGTCAATCATCCAACCGCTCCTGAACGCCACGCCACGGACGGGAATATTCATCGCATCATCGGCCTCAATCTCTTGGCAATCGCTTCCCGAAACTATTTAATACAATTGTCGGGGAGTACAGCGACATAGATTATAGGAATATTAAGGGAGAAGGGTAGTACTATGACGGTAAAGGTTATTATCGAAAGAACCGTGGTGCCTGAGAACCAAGACAAACTCCGCCTTCTTTTGAGACAGCTGAGAATCCTGGCGGTGAACCAGCCGGGTTATGAGACGGGCGAAACGCTTTACTCCGTAGAAGACCCGGGAACACATGTCGTGATCAGCACATGGCACAGCCTGCCGGAATGGCAAGTATGGCACAATAATCCTGAGCGCAAAAAGATAGTGAGCGATATAGATTGCCTGCTGGTCACCCCCACCAAGGAGGTCGTCTACATGGAACCCTGGGCCTCCCTGCCCGACGGTATATGAACGGGAACCTCTCGTTTGCATGAACCGTATAGCTTACCCGGCAGATAAGCGTATGCCGCCGTGACGCCGACAGGAGTTGTCCATTAAGTTGGAATATCGTATTCGCATAAATGAGTTGCCCGCCAGCGAACGCCCCCGCGAACGCCTCAGGGAGAGCGGTCCCTCCAGCCTCTCCAACAGTGATTTGCTGGCGATCGTGCTTCGCACCGGAACCCAATCCGACAACGCCGTAGGCTTGGCCAACAGGCTGCTCGCCAGGTTCGGCGGACTCCCGGGGCTTTCACGCGCAAGCTTCGGCGAGCTGTGCAGCGAGCATGGCATAGGGCAGGCCAAGGCGGCGCAGCTCAAGGCATCACTGGAGCTGGGAAGAAGGCTGGCCTCGGCCCGGCCGGAGGAAAGAGCCTCCATACAAACCCCGCAGGATGCCGTCGATCTGTTGATGTCCGACATGGGCCCCCTCCGTCAGGAGCACCTGCGAGTGATGCTGCTCAATTCGAAGAACCAGTTGATATCCATCCACGAGGTTTACAAGGGGAGCGTGAACGCCTCGATGATACGCACCAGCGAGCTGTTCCGCGAGGCGGTGCGCGAGAACTGCCCCGCCGTCATAGTGGTGCACAACCATCCCTCCGGCGATCCGGAGCCGAGTGCGGACGACATCGCCGCCACCGAGCAAATCATAGGCGGCGGCAAGGCGCTCGATATCGAGGTGCTGGACCACATCATCATCGGCGATCATAAGTTTGTGAGTTTAAAGGAGCGCGGCCTTATCGTGTAGTACCTACCGACATCTCTCCCGGCAAGCCTATTCGATTTACATTCCCGACAGCATACAAGCGCAACGATTATTATATCGATACCTATTGCTACGCTATAATCGTTGTGATAACCTTTAGTAACTCCAAGTTTTCAGGAAGGGGGTGAATGCCATGAAAAAGAAAAGGGTCGGCATTCTTACTGGCGGGGGAGACTGTGCAGGCCTGAACCCGGCGATCAAGTGGGTGGTAAAGACCGCAACGGACGAGCGGCTTCAGGCCGACAGGGGAGTGGAGTATGAGGTGCTTGGAATTAGGAACGGCTGGGAGGGCTTAATAGATATCGACCCCGATAACCCGCCCCCTGCTGTTACCATCACCCAGGGTTTCGATGTATTTCACAGCGCATTGCTTACCCCCACAGTGGTAAGAACATGGGACAGGTATGGCGGGACCTTCCTGGGCTCATCCCGGACTAACCCCTATAACCCCAAAAACAACCAGTCTGGTAAGGTTCTGCAAAACATAGAAAAGCTCAAGCTCG
>JAYEHL010000205.1:0-6775 GCA_034659515.1 Chloroflexota bacterium
ACATTATATTGCCATGCGGGTTTTCTTGTAACGTGTGTGCTTAGACTATAAGGATTGGTGGGTAGGTATTTGTTGCTTGTCTTTCTTTACAGGGAAGGACGCGTTTTTTAAGACCTTAATGATATCGTGAGCGATTGGCGCGAAGGCTTTGGATTGATATTGTTCTATCCCGCCACTGTCGCAGAGGGCGGCCAGCTCCGGGTCCACGGGTATCCTTCCGATGAGAGGGGACTCTGCGACTTCAGCCATCTCTTCGCCGCGGCTCTTGCCGAAGACCTCGATTTTCTTGCCTGTCTCCGGGATTACTAAATAACTCATGTTCTCGATCACGCCGAGTATAGGGATGTTCATTTTGCGGCTCATATTGACCGCCTTGCGTACTACCATGTTGGCAAGGTCCTGCGGGGTTGATACGATGATCACCCCGGAAAGCGGCAGCGATTGCAGCACGGTAAGGGGTACATCGGCGGTACCGGGCGGCATGTCTATAAGGAGGTAATCGAGCTTACCCCACAGGACGTCCTCCCAGAACTGCGTAATCGTCTTGGCCAGCAGCGGGCCGCGCCATATCACGGCATCGTCTTCGTTGGGCAGCAGCAGGTTAAGGGACATAACTTCGATGCCCGAAGCAGTGTCGATTGGCAGGACGCCCCATTCAGTTCCCGTGGGGCGGTCTTTTATGCCGAACATCTTGGGAATGCTCGGCCCTGTGATATCGGCGTCCAGTATTCCCACGTCGTAGCCATCCCGCTTGAGCGATATGGCCGTGAGCGCGGTGACCAGCGACTTCCCTACTCCTCCTTTGCCGCTCATTATGGCGACGACATGCTTGAACTGATTTATCTCCGGAGGACGAGCGTCTACCATCTCGATATTTATGTCCTTTATCCCGTCCAGAGCTTCAATAGCGGAGCGCACCGATGCCTGCAATCTCTCGCTCTCCGGCTGCGGCATCTGCGCCAGAGTCAGTTTAATGTTGACATTCTCGGCGGATAACTCGATGCCTCTCACCAGGTTCAGCTCGGTGATGCTGCGCCTCGGCTGGGTCAAGTATATTCCGCTAAGGGCCTCTTCTATTCTACTTAGCTCCACTGCCAAATTACTCCGTTCCCGGATGATTTGTATTTGAGCAGACCTTTCTTTTCCAGTATGCTCAGTTCCTGCTCGGCGACATCCAGCGGGGTGCCTAGCTTGCTAGCGACTTTGCATGCAAGCTCTTTCACCGGGTTGGTGCCATTGTTGGTTCGCCCTGCATGTTCTATTATATCGGATTGCAGGAGGTTCCATATGAAGTCCACACTGATCTTCTTGTGCACCTGCTCTTGGCAATCGGGGTCGCCCTCTTTGGCCCGTCGCTCGATATCGTCCCATACATATCCGACGGCGCGGTCATATTCACCGCTGATTTCAAGAACTTGCTCCGGGCTCATGTGCTCTGTCTCCGTGATCGGTTTGTTTGCATCATATTTAGCCCAGTTTCGCGAAAGTATACGCAGCCCGTAATCCTCGGGGTTATCGTACAGCTCCGTTCCCGGCAACGGTGACAGTATATGGAATCCGTATTTAGCGCCGTATTTCTCGTCAAGTTCCTTGGCGAAATTCATGGACTCCCGGGCGGTCTCAGGCGTCTCGCCGGGCAGGCCGAATATAAATGAATTGAACACCTTGATACCCGCCTCAGTGGCGAGCTTGGTGCCATGTCTGATAATATCCGGTGTCGTTCCTTTCTTTATGGTCCTCAGGATTTCGGGATTGCCCGACTCGGCTCCGTACAGGAGCCACTCGCATCCGGCCTCCCGCATGATACTCAACATGTCCGGTTTTACGGTGTCGGCGCGTGCGAAGACGTTCCATTTGATCTTCAGGTTTCGATCGATGATCCCCTTGCATACTGCTTTAGCATGGCGTTCGTTGAGGGTGAAGGTGTCATCTACGATGTTGATCTTTTTAAATCCTAACACCTTGTGTATCTGCTCGATTTCTTCGAGCACAAGGCTGGGGTCGCGGAAGCGTACGCGGCGCCCGAATAAGCGCGGCCCCGAGCAGAAGATACATTGGAATGGGCAGCCCCTGCTCGTTACTACCGTGCAGGGGGCGTCCAGAGCCCGATATTTGGACAGGGGTAGCAGCTCTCTGGCGGGCAGCGGAAGCTCGTTAAGGTCTTCGATGATCTCGCGCTGCTCTGTCCTGGCTACTTTGCCGTTTGAACGGTATGCTATTCCCTTCACGTCGTGGTAATCTTGCCCTTTTGCAATTGCTCTGGCCAGCTCGATTGTCGTCCATTCCCCCTCGCCGATGACCACTAGATCGATCCACGGCGCTCGGAGCAGTGTTTCCTTGAGTGCAAATGTAGCGTGGGGCCCTCCAAGCATAGTTACAATGTTCGGATCGAAATTCTTGCACACATGCATGATCCTCACAGCTATAGGGTAATTGAGTGTTACGCAGGTAGCCCCAACGATGTTCGGTTTGAAACTGGCAAGCTCGCGTTTGAGCTTGTCGGGGGAGTATTTCGAGACGAGGTGATCCATTATTCTTACTTCGACGCCGTCATTTCGGAGAACGGCAGCGAGGTAGCTGAGGGATAGAGGGGGTATGGGATTTTCCTCCAGGGGATACGGAGTGCTTATCAGCAGAACACGCATAGGGTACTCCTCAATTACTTCATTTTTAGCGCATCTATTATATCGTAAGTCAGGGCCTTTATCCACAGGCTATCTGTGACGTCATTTTTAGACTCGCGTGTTCTAAAAGAGCTACGTAAATTACTTTATTTTATCTATTTACGGGAAGGATTCTTTTTCAGCACTCTCCTATTATTTGGTAATAGGATTAGAGCCCCTTCCCGGCGATGAACTTCACCAGGTCCGCGACGCGGCAGCTGTATCCCCATTCGTTATCGTACCACGCGATGACTTTTACCATATTGCCACCGATAACCATCGTAGACAGCGAGTCGACGACGGAACTCGCCGGATTCCCCTTAAAGTCTATGCTCACAAGCGGCTCCTCGCAATATTCGAGTATGCCCTTGAGCGGCCCCGAAGCGGCTTGTTTTAGCGCTGCGTTTACCTCGTCCGCGGTCGCCTCCTTCTTCAGGTCGGCTACGAAGTCGACAACTGAAACGGTCGTCGTCGGCACGCGAAAGGCCATCCCGTGTAGCTTGCCTGCCATCTCCGGTATCACTACCGCCACCGCCTTGGCGGCCCCTGTGGTCGTCGGTATGATATTCACCCCGGCCGTGCGCGCCCGCCTCAGGTCTTTGTGAACCTGATCCAGTATGCGCTGATCGTTGGTGTAGGCGTGAATGGTGGTCATCAGCCCCTTCTCTATACCGAAGGTGTCGTTGAGCACCTTGACTATCGGAGCGATGCAGTTTGTGGTGCAAGATGCGTTCGAGAGGATTTTATGCTTGCCCGGGTCGTACTGCTCCTCATTGACGCCGAGCACTATGGAAAGGTCCTCGTTCTTCGCCGGTGCGGAGATGATCACCTTTTTGGCCCCGCCGCTCAAATGGGCCGATGCCTTGGTGCCGTCCGTGAACAGGCCGGTCGATTCCACCACCACGTCGGCGCCGTATTCGGCCCATGCGATCTTTGCCGGATCGCGCTCGGAGATCACCTTGATCTCCTTCCCGTCGACGATGATGGCGTCATCTTTGGCCTCAACCGTACCCGCGTACGCGCCGTAGCTGGAGTCATATTTGAAGAGGTGGGCGTTGGTTTTTGTATCCGCGAGGTCGTTTAAGGCTACCACCTCCAGGACCCCCGCGTGATTTTCGTGAACTGCCTTGAGAACCTGCCTGCCTACTCGTCCAAAGCCGTTGATTCCTATCTTCGTTACCATTTTACACTCTCCTTGTTTTTTGGGTCCGAAACCCGTATTACCTCCGTCCGTAGCCGTTTATTTTTATTTGCGATTTACTCCCGGTTTGTCAGCCGGAACCAGGTGCGGCGCATCGATTTTACCGTGTCGAGTGCGTTTCACCACATCGATGAACGCTTCGATCCTTGTCTTGTGGTGCTGGGTGAGCACATATTCGTTATTGCCTTCCAATGTTAGCATCGGCAGCGCGATGTTATTGCGGAACACGATGTCGCCGATGCCGCGATGGCAGAAGGCCTGCACGTAATGTATCACGCCGTCCACACGCCGTCTTTCGATCTCGGGCAGTATATCGTCGAGACGTTCCGAGAGGGAATATGGATATGTGTATTTAGTGTACTGCTCCGCCAGAGAGCCGCATACGTGCGGCATGGTGAATTGACGCTGTATCTCGTTGAAAACCACATGCGCGCCGCACCGCTCGATGAATCTATACAGATCCCTGGCGAATATCGGCGGGACGCCTATATATGCCAGGCGCAGCATGCTGTCGCTATACGGTTCTCTCCCCTTGCACTCGTCGAGGAGCCGGGAGATACCTGCTTCGTACTCTCTTACGTCGCCAGCGAAATCCGATGCAGTTACTAGCCTGAAGTGGTTCTCCCGCCCGCTGACGATGTTTTTCGCCCACGTAAGCTCATCGAGCTCGCGTGCCATCGCCCTCGCCGGATCGAGCTTCTGCCTCATCGTCTCGGCTCTTTCGACGGTGGTGTTAAGCGACCTCGCCAGCGATTCCAGACAGGCTTGCATATGCAGGAGGTTCGGGCTGTCGGGGTAGGCGAACGGTATCGCTTCCACGCCCTTGAGCTTGAGTACTTCCATCAGCATCTCGGTATTGGAGCAATCGCCGTTGGTGACGCAGATAACCTTATCGATCCCACTCTCCATCACGATGCCGTATATGCCCTTGATCCACGTGCAGCAGTTGATGGGGAACCCGTCACGCTCGGCAATGGTCACCAGCCGCTCGGGGTCGGGATCGGATACGAAGATGTTGTTCAGGTCGATGGCCTGGTAGCCCGCGGCCAGCAGTACTTCGACGGGAACCGTTGTCGTAATGCCGATGGTTTTCATGAGAATCCCATCTCTTTTACCCAACTATTCATTAGGGGTTTGCCAAATTCTATCGTTTCATTTAATTCATTTTCCAAGTCTGTATCTAGGGAGATAAGGTTTCTTAACGCATAGCTACTATTGATTGCCGCATCGAATGCAAGGTTAGCATATAGTCTTCCAATCCGCATACATTGATCGTTACTAAAGAACCCTCCGAATGTTGGCGACGCTGATTGTAAGTCATTAGCTATAATTATTGATAGACTTATAGCTACGCTATTTATATGCTGATATTTAGTTAAATTATTGCGGAGTTTTCTATTACGGTCTCCCCATTCTTTACTGAAATCTGGATCCTTATTAGCAAGTGCTACTTGCACTTTTTTAGATGCCTCTCCATCCTTTAGAATGTTATCCCAGAATTCCTTGGCTGTTTTAGTATCTAGAGTGACTGCGATTTCGGTGATCATAGCTTGTTTAATACTGCGTATAGAATGGAAAGCGACAGAGTAAAATCCATGTATAAGTGAGTTCCATCCACATAACAGCATGTCGTATGTGTAACATGCAATTGCTGTGGCAGCGCGGAGTCCGTCGTCGGTTATGGGAGCTTGTTTCAATGCTGATCGTATAGCATCGGTCTGAAAAGACATGCATCGGTCAAACAGACTTTGCTCATCTTTTAAGAGAGCTAGGCTTCTCTTGGCAATATCCCCGTTCACTCTTTGCCCTCTTGTCATTTTCCCAAGTTATACAGAGCGCTCATACCGGGATAGCGCGCGCGTTCCCCCAGCTCGTGCTCGATCTGCAGCAGCCGGTTGTATTTAACAACACGTTCGCCGCGGCAGGGGGCGCCGGACTTGATAAAGCCCGTGTTTTTTGCGACGGCCAGGTCGGAGATGTAGGTGCTCTCCGTCTCGCCCGAGCGATGGCTGACGACCGACGTCCAGTTCGCCTCTCTTGCTATGTCTATGGCCTTTATCGTTTCGGTGAACGTGCCGACCTGATTCAGCTTGATGAGAATCGAGTTGGAGGCGTTCTCCTGTATGCCGCGCGATAGACGGTCAACCTGCGTAACATATAAGTCATCGCCGACGATCTGGACATTTTTACCTATCCTGGCCGTCAGCATCTTCCATCCGTCCCAATCGTCCTCCGCCATGCCGTCCTCTATGCTGATGATGGGATATTCAGCGGCAAGGTTCGCGTAGTAGTCCACCATCTCGGCGCTGGAGAGGGTGACGCCCTCCCTGGCGAGCACGTACTTGCCATCCTTGTAAAATTCACTGGAGGCCGGATCGAGGGCTATGAAACAATCGAGGCCGGGGTTATAGCCCGCAGCCTCGATCGCGTCCACCAGCAGTTCCACTGCATCGCGGTTCGACTTGAGCGATGGAGCGAAGCCTCCCTCGTCTCCGACATTAGTGTTGAGGCCCTTACCCTTGAGCACCTTCTTTAATATTTGATATATCTCCGCGCACATCCTGTAGGCCAGCGAGAAGCTCGGAGCCCCCAGCGGCGCTACCATAAACTCCTGGAAGTCGGTGGCGTCGTCGGCGTGTTTGCCGCCGTTGAGGATGTTCATCAGAGGCACCGGTAGAGTCCGCGCTTCGTCGCCGCTGATATATCGATATAACGGCAGTTTGGCAAATCTGGCCCCGGCGTAGGCGGCGGCCATGGATACGCCGAGTATGGCGTTGGCGCCGAGGTTCGATTTGTTGGGCGTGCCATCGAGGTCTATCATACGCCTGTCGATCGCCTCTTGATCGTGGGCAGGCATGCCGATTATGGCGGGCTCGATAATATCCTCGATGTTACGTATCGCCTTCAGCAC
>JAYEHL010000206.1:0-3481 GCA_034659515.1 Chloroflexota bacterium
CCCTGGTCAACCCCCAAATCCCCCGGTCCTTCCGCGAAAGGACACCTCTTTTTCGGCAGGCTTGCTAAACAGCAGACGTCGCATTTCGGTGACTTGCGGCAAACCTCTTTCCCGTGTCGAACAAAAAGTGCATGATATTCGTTGAACATCCCCTCGTCGCGCGACAGGTTGTCCATGAACAGTAGCTGGAACGCGTGATAGCTATCGCTCGATGGCGCAAGCCCCAGCCGATCGATGATGCGCTTAGTGTAAGCATCGATTACGAAAATCGGGCGATGCGCGGCGTAGAGCAAAATCGAATCAGCGGTCTCATCGCCGATGCCGTGGATCGACAGCAACTCTTTTCGGAGCGAGGTTGTGTCGATGGCGAACAGCCTGTCGAGGTCGCCACCGTGTTCGCGGTTCAAACGCTCGACAAAGGCCTTGACCTTCGTTGCCTTGGCGTTGTAGTAACCGGAGGGTCGAATCAACCGCGCGAGGTCATCGATCGGTATGGCGTCGAGCGCCACAGGGTCGAGTACATCGGCGGACTTCAAATTGCCGATCGCCTTTTCGACATTCGTCCACGCCGTCGATTGCGTGAGTATCGCGCCGATTATCACCTCGAACGGGCTTTCGGCGGGCCACCAGCGCTGCGGGCCGTAGCGGCCGAGCAAACGCTCGTAAATGTCGATCAAGTCTGATGATGTGTCCGTAGCTTTGCTACCCAATCCGGCATCCTCATGTCTTCAGGTTTATCGACCGGTGTCATGTAGGACTTGACGTCGAGCACGGGTGTTCCGTCGATGGCGTCCAGTCCCTGCACCGTCAGCACGTTGCCGTTTCGAGCCACCAGCTTGACGACGCTCACGCCGATGGGGTTGGGGCGGAACGGGGCGCGGGTGGCGAACAGGCCCACCAGCGGCAGGTCGGCGCGGCCCCTGGGATGGATCTTCGCCGGCGGCCGGCCCTCCCGATGCAGCTTGTGCATCCAGAAGATCACCATTATGTGCGAGAACTCTTCGAGACCCTCAAGATGCTCAGTCCACTCCTCGTCGATCACGATCTCCGCGGTGATATCGTCCCAGTTGCGGTGCCCCGGCTGAGCAGCCTCGCTACGGACGATGCCGATTGGTTTGAGTTTGATTTCTGTCATAGTGATTGTCATTTTATCACGTTTTGATAATGAAGAAATCTACGAACGACAAATTAAAGCTTATGGATTCCGGCCGGAGTCTACCCCGTACTACGATACGGGGCCGGAATGATACCCCCGTCACTCCGGTGAAAACCGGAGTCTACGTGCTCTGTGCCCATAAGCCTCTGGATTCCGGCCTGCGCCGGAATGACGGGGAAGACCTTGCAATTTCGTCACTCCGGTGAAAACCGGAGTCCATAAAAATCTCTACAGCAAACCATCGTAAAGGTCGTTCCATTCAGGGTTGGAGCGTTCGATCATTTTTATCTTCCAATCCCGTTTCCATTCCTTGATGGCCTTTTCTCTGGCGATCGCTGACTCCATCGTCTCATGTTGCTCGTACCAGACCAGCGTGTGTACTCCGTAACGTTTTGTGAAGCTATCAACATAATTATTTTTATGTTCCCATATCCGTTTCACGAGATCGGAGGTAACACCCACATACAGTGTGCCATGTTTGCGGCTGGCGAGAATGTATACTGCTGGTCGTTTTGTCATTTGTATTCGGTAAACGGCTATGGATTCCGGCCGGAGTCTACCCCGTACTACGATACGGGGCCGGAATGACGGAATAAAATTGTTTATCGTATCCCCTCTTTAAAAATCGTCACTCCGGTGAAAACCGGAGTCCATGTCTGGAATCTCCTGTCCCCGTGCCTGCTTCAGCTTCTGCGTGAGCGTCGGTCTGAATCATCTCAAGAGAAAGAATACGCCTACTCCTGTAATCTGAATCATCAAGATAGCAAAGAACCAGAAAAGGAATCCGCCTGACTGCGTCTTGTGTCGCGGTCGCATTATCCACATGGCAAACCACGCACCAACAGTCCCGCCAACGGCTTCCAATAGTAATAGGGTTGCTTCCGGTACGCGCGGTTTCCCTGCTTGCGCAGCGGATTTGTCGACACGGTATACGATGCAGGTAAGTAAATTGATCGCAACAAGCCAGCCGAGCAGGATGTAGAGAGTCATCTTTCAGTCACACTCTATTTAGGCGGACTTTTAATAGCTTTCCCACACTTAATACACTGCTCAGGGACTCTATCATCTGCATACCATTTACCACAAGAAGGGCAGATTACTGACATAATACCATCTCACTTTTAAAAAATCTCATATGCTTCAGGGGCGGGATGACGTTTATTGTCCCCGCGACCTCTTCAGCCTCTCCGTCAACATCGGCACTATCTCGAACAGATCGCCGACGAGGCCGTAGGTGGCCACCTCGAATATCGGCGCGGTGGGGTCTTCGTTGATAGCGACGATGACGTCCGCTGTCTGCATGCCCGCCAGGTGCTGCACCGCGCCCGAGATGCCGCACGCGATGTACAGCCTGGGGCACACCGTCTTTCCGGTCTGGCCCACCTGGTGCGAGTATGGAATCCAGCCGTCGTCGATGGGCGGCCGCGATGAACCGACAGCTGCGTTGAGCACTCTAGCCAGATCCTCGATCATGGTAAAATTCTTCGGGTCGCCCAGCCCGCGTCCGCCGGACACGATGATGTCGGCATCGTCGATCTTGACCTTCTCGGTTAAATCCTCGACGAAGTTGAGCAGCCTGGTACGGGCGGTGACCGCCTCTTTGTCGAAAGCGACCCTTATCGTCTCGCCCCTGCGGCCAGCGTCGGACGCGGCCATCTTGAATACGTGCGGGCGGACGGTGGCCATCTGCGGACGCTTGGCCTGGCATATGATCGTCGCCATCACGTTGCCGCCGAAGGTGGGCCGGGTCTGGAGCAGCAATCGAGTATCGGGGTCGATGTCGAGGCCGGTGCAATCCGCGGTGAGGCCGGTGTACAGAATCGACGCCACGCGCGGGATGAAAGAGCGGCCCATCGCTGTCGCACCGGCGAGCAGTATCTCCGGCTTGTATTTTTCGATCAGGTCGACGAGCGCGGCGGTGTAGTAGTCTTCCTGATGGTCGGCCAGCGCCGCATCGTCGATCATGTAGATCTTATCGGCTCCGTAGGCAGCGAGCCCGTCGGCGCCATCGACGTTGTGCCCGATGCACACTGCGGACAGTTCGACACCGAGCTTGTCGGCCAGCTTGCGCCCCTCGGATACCAGCTCGTGCGATACGCTTTTCAGCTTCCCGTCGCGCTGCTCGGCGAAGACCCACACGCCGCTGTAGCCCTCGGCGGCCTCCTGCTGTTTGGCGCTTTCGATCGATAGCGCGCCAACGGTGCATTCGTCGATGCATGCTCCGCACAGGTTGCAGCCGTCGGCTATCTCGATTGCGTCATCGACGAGGCTGATCAGCCCGAAGGGGCAGGCCGGCTCGCACGCGCCGCACAGTGTACATTTGTC
>JAYEHL010000206.1:3581-6568 GCA_034659515.1 Chloroflexota bacterium
CGGTGCATTCGTCGATGCATGCTCCGCACAGGTTGCAGCCGTCGGCTATCTCGATTGCGTCATCGACGAGGCTGATCAGCCCGAAGGGGCAGGCCGGCTCGCACGCGCCGCACAGTGTACATTTGTCCCGATCGATGATTATAGACATAGTTTCTTTCTATTCAACCCCCTCGATCCCCCATTCTTGGGGGAGGTAAAAAGGGATGGGGGACACCCCCATATCCCCCGGCCCTTCCGCGGAAGGGCACCTCTTTTTTATCTGTCATTGCCCGACTTGATCGGGCAATCCAGAAATCAGTTCTTTTTCCCATTTCTTTAACCGTGCTAGGCGATTTTCTCTACAAGATATATCCCATTCGGTTTTGGGTGGGCGGGTCATTTGTAATGCTGATCCCATATCCTGCATCATCGCATCGATACCACCAAAGATGAACGCAATTTTGGGGTCTTGAATGCTGATCTCATCTAAACAGTTTTGCACGTGCTTTAGATAGTCAGAGTTTTTTATGAAGCGCTCTGCTTTGCATTGAAGTATCTTATCAAGAGCGGTTGGAACAGCATAGTCATTCATATTCAAATGATTCCCTCCAGCTTCTCGATGAGCGCGTCGACCTGCTCCGCGGCGCTGCCTTCGAGCATTTCGCTGTTGCGCTCGCGTTTGGGGAAGAATATCTTCACCACCCGCGTCGGCGACCCGGCCAGCCCCGCTTTGTCCTCCTCGGCTCCGATGTCGGCGGCAGACCACACAGGTACCTGCGCGCTCTTGGCCTTCATCGTGCCGCGTATCGAGGGCAGCCGGGGCACGTTTATCTCCTTGGCGACGGTGATGACTGCCGGGAGCCCCGCCTCGATGGTCTCGTAGCCCTCCTCCACCATGCGCCGCACGCGCAGCCTGCCGTCGCCGATCTCCTCGATCTCGCTGACGTAGGCAATGAACGGTATCTTCAGCATCTCGGCGACGCCGGGGCCCACCTGTCCGGTGTCGCCGTCCAGCGTCTGTTTGCCGCAGATAACGACATCGTATTCGCCGATCTTCTCGATGGTTTTCGACAGGACGTACGACGTAGCCCACGTATCGGAGCCGGCGAAGGCTCTGTCGCTGATGAGCACGGCCTCGTCGGCCCCCAGCGATATCGCTTCCCTGAGCGCGGCCTCGGCCTGCGGCGGCCCCATCGTTACAACCGTGACCTTGCCGCCGAAACGATCGCGCAGACGCGCGCCCTCTTCGATGGCGTAGCAGTCGAACGGGTTGATGATGCTTTCGACCCCTTCGCGGACGAGGGTGTTGGTCTCGGGATCGACCTTGATATCCGTGGTGCCCGGCACCTGCTTGATGCAGACTACAATGTTCACTTGCGCAGCGCCTTCCTCTTGAGCACCTCGAGGGCGATGACGTTGCGCAGTACCTGGTTCGTGCCTTCGTAAATCTGGTTTATCTTGGCGTCGCGCATCATCTTTTCCACAGGGTAGTCGCGCATGTAGCCCGGCCCGCCGAATACCTGCACGGCGTCGGTGGTGACCTTCATCGCCATGTCGGTGGCGAACACCTTGGCCATCGCCCCCTCCTCGGAGTAGTTCTTGACGCCGCTGTCGATAGTGCGCGCTGCGGCGTACATCAGCGCCCTGGCCGCCTCCAGCTCCATCGCCATGTTGGCCAGCATATGCTGAACTGCCTGGATCGACGATACGGGGTGCTCGAACTGCTCTCGCTTCTTAGCGTAGTCGACCGCCGCCTCCAGCGCGCCCTGCGCCAGTCCCACCGCCAGCGCGGCGACACCGGGGCGCGACGTATCGAGTGTCTTCATGGTTATTATGAATCCCTGCCCGTCCTTGCCCAGCAGATTTTCCTTCGGCACGCGGCAGTTGTGGAACACCAGCTCGCTGGTGGCGGAACAACGGATGCCCATTTTCTTCTCTTTCTTGCCGAAGGTGAACCCCGGGGTATCTTTATCGATGAGGAATGCGCTCGCGCCGCGCGGCCCCCGCGTCGGGTCGGTCAACGCGATGATGGTGTAGATGTCGGCCTCGCCGCCGTTGGTGATGAACTGCTTTGTGCCGTTAATTACGTATTCGTCGCCTTCGAGCACCGCCGTTGTCTTTATCTTGCTGGCGTCGCTGCCGGCGGTGGATTCGGTCAGCGCGAAGGCGGTCAGCTTCTTGCCGGCGGCGATTTCCGGCAGGTATTTCTGTTTCTGCTCGTCGCTCCCGTAAAGGAAAATAGGTATCGAGCCCAGGGCGTCCGCCGCGTATGTCAACCCTACGCCGCAGCACGCCCGGCTCAGCTCCTCGACGGCGACGCAGAAGCCGAAGGAACCCTCGCCCAACCCTTCATATTCCTCCGGTATGAAAACCCTGAACAGGTCGCAGTCGGCCATGTCCTTGATTATCGACCAGGGAAACTCTTCCTTCTCATCCAGTTCGGCCCTCACCGGTATTATTCTTTCCTCGGCGACCCTTCTCGCCAGTTCCCTGATAAGCTGCTGCTGCTCCGTTAGGAAATAGTCCAAAGGCGTACTCCTTTATTACTGATAGCGTATATTGTAGTGGGTTTTAGCAATTATTGGCAAGTTTTGATATTTGTTGGTATAGTCGGCGACGCCTCGCGCTACTCCGCATCCGGCCCTGTGAACCGGCTGGTTCTCCGCCGACGCCTGGGGGTACGACCTCGACGACGCATCCTGCGCAGACGTCTCGACACGACACAACCGATACCCATTTGAGACACTCAATCCCCGATATTCTATACATTGGATATCGATAGTTTTACATCTAAATCAGACTTGACTACTAATAGCAGTCAAGCTATGATATAACAAATTGGTAAAGACAGCTCCCATCTCACGAGCATGCCTGAATATTTAATCGGAGAGAAGGCTATCTTGTGGAGTATCGAACAGCATACTGTGGATATTTAGCTCGTGTCCCACAGGGTCGGCTGGAATACCGGCAGCTTGTACGAGTCAGGCTTGATCGCGAGGTTTCCAATG
>JAYEHL010000207.1:0-6568 GCA_034659515.1 Chloroflexota bacterium
AACATGAGGAGGTCCGCATCGAGGTTGTGCAGCCTGACGCCGACCTGCTCCGAGCTTTTATAGGCGATGGGGCGGAAATAGGTATCCTCGCGGAAACCGCAACGTTGCGCCAGCTCGACTGTGAGCGCGATCATCTCGTCGATGGTATGGGGCAGCTCGATCTTGAGCACCTCGCAGCTATCGATCAGCCTCTGGTAGTGCTCCTTCAGGCGGAAGATGTACATCTGCCCCTGCTCCTCGTTCCAGTTGCCGCGGATGCCCTCGAAGCAGGCGGTTCCGTAGTTGAAGGCGTGGGTCATCACTCCGATCTTGGCATCGGCCAGCGGCATGAACTTACCATCAAAAAAAGCATAGGGCGGCATATGAATCTCCTCTTCAATGTAGACCGGAGTAATTATAAACCCGCGGGGCTTGTGATGACAAGTTGGACAACGGGGGACATCGATCTGTCACATTTTTGAGAGAGGGCACTTAAAAGTACCCTCTCATCATTGCGACTTAATAACGCTGCGTGGTTCGAGGCCTCACTTTATTGTAGCAGTCGCTGCAATAAACCGGCCGATCCTGCCTGGGCTGGAAGGGAACCTGCGTACTCTTGCCACAAGTGGCGCAAATCGCAGGGAATAATTCCCTCTGTTGTGAAAAACTTGAGCCCGGGCGCTGTTGCTTCCTGGACATACGGCATTCAGGACAACGTTTCGGCTCGTTGGTGTAGCCTTTGCTTGCGAAAAGCTCCTGCTCGCTTACGCCGAAAGTAAAGGATTCTCCGCAATCCGTGCACTCTAAGGTCTTATCGATGTAGCTCATGGATGACCTCCTTTCTCTTAATACTTGGTTTCAGTTTGGTCATCCACGGCCTGGAGAAGTATCTACAAGGAACGTAGGATTTGGATCCTCAAACTATTAACCGGTACCAAAAACATATCATACAAACAGATAGATGTCAACGATAACTCAGCTATGCTCCATAGGGAGACGTATAGCTGCGACGCGCCGATTCCTCCCCCTCCGCCTCAGGAGAGTCGACGCGTCACATGGAAGGACAGAGGTCGATGGCGGATGCTCGTTTAGACGCCGATCCACGAATCGCCTATATGCTCCTCATCTATCAACTGCTGATATTCTTCATCCGATACACCGAGTATCTTCTTGTACACGTACTCATTATCCTGGCCCATGCACGGCGCGGGAAACACACGCCCCGGCGTCCTGGTCATCTTCCACACCGGGCCGGCGTACTTGTGCGTTCCGGCCTCGGGATGCTTCAGTTCGACAGCCCAGCCACGCTCTTTCAGATGCGGATCGTTCAGCACGTCCTCCGAGTTGAGCACGGCGCCGGCAGGCACGTCCTCGTTTTGCAGCAGGTGCATGACCTCATACTTGTCGTGCCGGCTTGTCCACGCCTCGATGAGCTTATCCAGTTCGTCATGGTTCTTCATTCGACTCAACTGGTCGGCGAACTTATCATCGCCGGCCCACGCCGGATCGCCCATCGCACGTCGCAGACCGTTCCACTCCTCGTTGTTATTTATAGTTATAACCACCCAGTGATCCTCGCCTGTTGTCTTCACCGCGCCCGGCTCCGGCCTGACCCCCTTGCACATATAACAGCCCTGTACCGCCCACAGGTCCCGGTTGCCGATCGCATCATGCAGCCGGCCGTTCATGGCATAATCCATGGCGTAGTACGCCAGATGGCTGATGAAGTTCTCCGAAAGGCCTATCTCCACCATCGTCCCCTCCCCCGTCTTGCGGCGGCGGCGCAAGCCGAGCAGCACGGCATACAGGGCCGCCGCCCCCGCGCTGGCGTCCGCCAGATACGAGTGGCTCTGATGGAACATATTCTGATTGTCGTACCAACGGAGCGCGCTGTGCCCCGCCACCGACTCCAAAGTCATGCCAAAACCGGAGTAATCGCGATACGGCCCGGAGAACCCGTAGCCCGAGGAGCGAACGTATACCATTTTGGGGTTGACCTCGTGTATCTTCTCCCAGGTAATACCCATTTTCTCCATAACGCCGGGAGCATTGTTCTCTATAAAGACATCGGACACTTCGACGAGCTTGTAGAAGATTTCGAGCCCTTTTGGCATTGTAACGTCCGCCGTCATGCTCAACTTGCTGCGGTGCAATGCATTGAACATCGCATATCGGTTCCACGGCTTCTCTCCGGGCTCGAGATCGGGATAGCCCTTCCCCAGGGTTCCGAGGAACGGTAAGAACTCCTTTGCCGGTCTCGGCAACCCGCCGTGACGAACGATACGCGGAGCGTAATGAAGCGACTCCACGCGGATCACCTCGGCGCCCATCTCTCCCAGCATGGCCCCGGTCCAGGGCAATGCCCATACTATGCTCATATCGATAACGCGTATGCCCTCCAACGACAGCTTATTCATATTCATACCTCCTGCTATAGATCAGACAACGCCCATCTGCCTCATCCGCACCAGCTCCTGTTTGCTGTAACCGAGCCTGTCGCACAATATCTCCACGTTGTGCTCACCGAGGCGCGGCGCAGGCCTTTCGACCGACCAGGGCATATCATCATTGAGGAAAGGCCTGCCCGGATACTTGAATTTGCCCGCCAGCGGACTATCGATCTCGGTGAAGACCCCCCTCTCGTTGAAATGCTTGTTACTATAAACATCCTCCATGTTGTTCAGCGGCGCGATGTTAAGCCCCATCGGCCCGGCCATTTCGATGAGTTCATCCTTTGTATGCTCTATTAGCCAGTTAATGAAAACGCTGTCGAACTCGTCTTTTCTCGATGAATCGTAGACATTGGGGAAGCGCTCCATCAGTTCCGGCATGCCCATCAATCGCTCCACCAGTATCGGGAAATCCGCCTGAAGGATTAGCGCGAACACCCACCCATCCTTGCACGGATAATTGCCGAACGGGATCATCCCGAAACCGGTGATCTCCCGAGGGGGTATCTCGTGAACGTATTGATAGATGGTATGGTGCGCCAGCTGGAAATTGGCGTCGGACTGAAGCGCCTCCATCAGGGAGAAATCTATTTGCTGTCCGACGCCCTGTTCCTCGGCGGTCCATAAGCCCGCCAGCGTGGCCCCGGCGGCCACATAGCCGAGGTGGATCGGGACCACTCCGAATGCATATTTCACAGGTCCGCCGTCGGGCTCGCCGGCGACGTACATCGGGCCGCCGAGCGCGAACAGAACGATGTCCGTAGCCTTGAAATCGCGATACGGCCCGGTCTGCCCGAAGGTCGATATCGAGGTCATAACCAGATTCGGGTTAATCTTCTCCAGCTCCGCATGGCCCAGCCCAAACCGCTCCATAACCCCCGGCCTGAAGCTCTCCACAACGATCTGCGCATCCTTAGCCAGGTCTTTTGCGATCCTGCTGCCGATATCCGTCTTCAAATCCAACGTTATACTCTTCTTATTCGTGTTCAAAAATAAAAAGAGCCCGCTCTTCTCAGGATCCGGGTCATCGTTGGGGAAAGGGCCATACCTTCGTGTGCGGTCGCCAGTGCCGGGTCTCTCAACCTTGATCACCTCGGCTCCGTAATCCGCCAGCATTTTGGTACAGAACGATCCTGCCAGATCCTGCGTAAAATCGAGGACTACAACGTCGGAAAGTACCTGGTCCACCATGTTCTCCTCCGATAGCGTTTTATTTATGCCGCTCACAATCCGGGTGAATGCTAAGCTGTTCGATTTTTATAGTAAATCTGCACCTATTTTATCATGTCGTATACAACGTATGGAAATACATTAACCTACGTATTTCCGCAGCGCTGCTCTGAAAATCACTGTATTTTGGTGTTACAATATATGCTGGGGTATAGTAGCAAAATAACTATAACCGACATCATAAACGAGGACACACGGCATAATGCATCACTCACTAAGACTTTACAGCAGGCATCGTGAGTTACTCCTCAAGTACTACATTTTTCAGGCCAAGTGGACCAGGATTCCGCTTATCGGACGCGCGGTCAGAGCGGTGGCAAACCTCTACGGCAGGCATGCCGCCAGCGCATACCTGATCACAACGGATGAAGCCGAGCGGATAGTCGATATGGCCGAGGGACTGGCGCTTGGCCCGTGTACCTGCCGCCAGGTGTTCAAAAAATGCGAAGGCCCCATCGACACCGAGATCATAGTGGGTCTGGCCCGCAACATCTTCATCGACGAGAGGCCACAAGATTACAGAGAGATCGACGCTAAGGAAGCGAAGGAGGTTCTAAGGCGTTGCCACGACCTCGGCCTGATACATACGTTATTGCGATGCCGCGACGATTTCTACGCCATCTGTAATTGTTGTTCCTGCTGCTGTGTGCCGCTGAGGCTCAAGAAGCGATATGGAATCGGCAGGGCGGTCACGAGGCCCCCGGACATCATACATTTGTTTGCCGGAACTCAGCCGGAGGCCCCTCCACGAAATTGAGAGCGAGCGAGTTCACACAGTAACGCCGGCCGGTGGGCAGAGGGCCATCCTTGAACACGTGCCCCAGATGCGCACCACACCTCTTGCAAACGAGCTCCGTCCTCCTGAATCCCTGTGAATCATCCGGCACGTTGTCTACACTATCGTCCGATAGCACATCCCAGAAGCTGGGCCATCCCGTCTCCGAATCGTATTTGTAAGATGAATTGAACAGGTCGTTTCCGCAGCAGACGCATTGATATTTGCCGTCGCCATCGAAATCACAATACTTCCCGCTGTACGGCCACTCCGTGGCCTTCTGCCTCGCGACCATATACTGCTCGGGCGTAAGGGCCCTGAGCCACTGCTCATCCGTAACGGAAGAGTAATCGACATCCTTGTACTGGAGATCGTTATCCTCCATCGGAAGTACCCCCATTACTGCGCATCCCTCTACTTCTCAACGAACTTGAGCGCCACCGAGTTTATGCAGTATCGCAGCCCTGTGGGCCTGGGGCCATCGCTGAACACATGGCCGAGGTGCGCACCGCACTTCCTGCACACCACCTCTACCCTGTTCATGCCTTCAGAATAGTCCGGGGCCATTCTTACACTGCCCTCCGATATAGTGGTGTAGAAGCTGGGCCAGCCTGTCCCGGAATTGAACTTGGCTGATGATTTGAAGAGGTCGTTGCCGCAACAGACGCACTGATATTTGCCCTTGTCTTTGAAGTCATGGTGCTTTTCGGTAAACGGACGCTCAGTCATATTGTGACGCGTGGCCATATACTGCTCGGGGGTCAGCACTTTCCTCCACTGATCATCAGTCACTTCAGTGTAATCAATTTCCTTGTACTGTAGCTCGTGGTATTCATTCATCCAGGAACTCCCCGCGGCACAAACTTGCCGCCTTGGCGATACTCAACCACTTGAGCGGAGGAACTATTATATACCACACATATACCGCTTTAGTCAAGCTCACTTTACCCATAAATCCACAATTTCATTGTAAATACAAAAACTCAATCTGTATGCGACTTTCATACCAATAATGGAAAAACACTCTCGATATAGGGGGAGGGCTTGCGGTTAACGACTACCGAACTTTTGGTCAGGAGGATTTATTCATACGTCTGTGAAATCGATGCTGAACGAATGGCAACAAAGGTAGCGCGTTCAAGCTACGCCGCCATGCAGCCAAATAAAAAGAGGCCGAGAATTACCTCGGCCTCTCCTGCACAATCTTATTGCTTAGATGCTATCGCCTTCCCCCGGATCCCATGGCACTATAGCATTGGCTGCAATACACCGGTCTGTCCCCACGGGGCTCGAACGGAACCTGGGTGTCTGTGCCACACTGGGCGCATACGGCCGGATACATCTGCCTGGGACCGCCATAGCCCCCGCGGCCGCCACCACGTTCCTGCTTCTTTGCCGCGCGGCATTCCGGACAACGCTTGGGCTCGTTGGTGAATCCTTTATTTGCGAAGAACTCTTGTTCGTCGGCACTAAAGGTGAAGGGACGCCCACAGTCATTGCATTCCAGTTGCTTGTCGGTAAAGCTCATTGGATGACCTCCTTTCCCAATACTTGTGAGCTGAACTTGGTCATCCAATGCTGGGAGAAAAATTACCTTGAAGAAACCTTTCTTTCGAAAAACTCTTCAAGGTAGCCGGGTAATACTTGGTAACCTTGATCAAGCCACTGCCACGAGTATAAGACACAATTTCAATAATTGCAATAGGGAAAATGGTAAATTGATTTCAAATACAGGAGCATCGAGGAAGTAAGCAGTTAATCAAGGAAATAAGCGAAACTGGGAGGACTATTGGGATTCTCTTCATCTATAATCGAAGAATATTCTAACGCTGCACTTTTAGGTAGTGTCCCGTCAAGTGGTGTAAAAACAGCCACCGTCGGTCTCCTCCATTGTTAAGGAGTCTCTGAACAAGTTCCCGTTGGCAATAGAACTATGAGATAATATGTACGTAGATTATTCCAACAACGGGGGATTGAAATGAAACAGACCACATTCGCCTCGATGGCCTATGACAACAAGAGGAAGGAAACGCGCCGCGAACGGTTTCTGCGGGAGATGGATCAGGCCATCCCATGGGGTCGGCTGGTATCGCTGATCGAGCCGCATTATCCCAAAGCCGGCAACGGGCGACGC